>NZ_JBGONU010000022.1:0-75237 GCF_041439295.1 Vibrio sp. 1F253
CTCATTAGTGATTGTACTCACTTAACTCAGTGTCCAAAACTGCTGGTGCGGATCAAAGACCATGTGCGAGCTTAGTCAATCTAACCCTGTTTATTTGGTCAAGCCAATCCCTGAGCTTAAGAAAGATGTACCTAAAACTATGTATAAGTATTCGATTTTAAATCAATCTGATATTTCGGTTTCTATTCCTCTTGAAGAGTACCGACAAAGAACCGCATTGATTACGAAATCTTATGAAAAAATCAGCCAAAACTGTCGAGTTACTCTTATAGACCCTGAACCGATATTTTGTGATGATCAGCAGTGCCTAGGGGATATCAACAATCACCCAACATACGTTGATGACGATCACCTGAATGAATTTGGTGCTGGCCAACTTATTCCTCAATTTCGCGAAAAAATATGGGGTCAATCAGCTCCGTAGGAAATGCTCATTCGCCCTTATTGTTTACACGAAAGAATAAGGGCGTTTCTGTGTTTGGAGCTATTGTGTTGGTCTTAAATGATTCGTTTAGGTAGCGATGTTTAAGATAAATTTCGGTTCAAGTGAACCATTGTGCTATACTCCGCGCCCCAATCCGAATTGGCTTGTTAAATCTTAGGAAATTATTATGAGTGTTAAAAACGAACTTCAACAAATTAACAACCGTCTAGACAAGTGTCGCAACAAGTTAGCGGCTGCTAAAACTCGTAATGATCGTCCTGTTGTTCGTCAATTTGAAGATGAGATTAAGAAGCTAACCAAGAAAATCGCTCAGCTGAAACATAAAGAAAGCTACGATGTAAACCAAGAGCGTAAGTCTCTGGTTGATATGCCATTTAAGCGTGAGATTACTAAGGCTGAACAAGCGGATATGGGTAAACTTAAAAAGTCTGTTAAAGGATTAGTAATTGTTCACCCAATGACCAAGATCGGTAAAGAGCTTCGCATTGAAGTTATGACGGGTTACGCACCGAAAAAATTCTAATTACCAGTGATGGTGATGAAAGAGGAGCTAGCAATAGCTCCTTTTTGCTTTTTTAGGTATTAAAAAAGCAGAGTCAGCGGCATAGATACTCACGCCGTTTTCAACTTTTAGGAGGTGATTGTTGTCACAAATCCGTTTATCTCCTATAAAAGTTAACGTGCTACTAACATGGCACTAAGCGATCGCAGTAATGTGTTCGCTTTTCGAATCCCCACTTTCTCTCCAGTTTGTATAAATATAGGTAGAGCTGCACAAATAATTACAGATAAAACTAGACTCATTAGGGAAGATGAGAACGTAAAAAAATAGAGGTTATATGAATCAATTAATTTCAATTGGACCATTAGAATCCTTCCTAATCGCGATTAGTGTTTTGTTTCTAGGTCATTTCGTCAATGCAAAGCTTCCGATTCTCAAAAAGTACAACATTCCAGAGCCCATTGTCGGCGGCTTGATTGTCGCTTTTGCTATTACAGCCCTGCACTTTAACGGCCTTGATCTTGAGTTTTCCTTGCCCTTGCAGAACACGTTTATGTTGATGTTCTTTGCAACGGTCGGTCTTGCGGCGAACTACACACAGCTGATAAAAGGTGGTGCTAAGGTATTCCTATTCTTAGGGGTAGCGTCGGTTTACATCATTATCCAAAACGGTGTAGGCGTAACCTTAGCAACGGCACTAGGCCTTGAACCCTTGATGGGTTTGATTGCTGGCTCTATCACCCTTTCGGGTGGTCACGGCACAGGCGCGGCTTGGTCTCAAACTTTTGCAGACACGTTTGGCATTGCCAATACGCTAGAAATCGCGATGGCTTCAGCGACCTTTGGTTTGATCATCGGTGGTATTATCGGTAGCCCAGTGGCGCAAAAGCTGATTGATAAAAACCAGCTTGAATCTGAGTACGGCACTGGCACGCAAACGCATGAACGCTTCCCTGAACTTGTTACTTACAACGAGTATGAAGAAGACAAAGTGACGGCGAAGAAGGTGATTGAAGTGTTGTTCATCCTTCTTATCTGTATCACGGGTGCGAAGTACCTAGAGCAGTGGGTGGCGACTTTTGAAATTTCTTGGTTGATGATTCCTGACTTCGTTTACGCGTTGTTTATCGGTGTGTTCATCACTAACGTGTTTGAAGTGACTAAGCTGCATAAGACTGACAGCGAAACGGTCGATATTCTTGGTACGGTGTCATTGTCACTGTTCCTAGCAATGGCGCTAATGAGCCTTAAGCTTTGGAACATCTTTGACCTTGCGATTCCGTTCTTGGTTATCCTTGCGGTTCAGGCGGTTGTACTGGGTATTTTCTCTTACTTTGTGACGTTTAAAGTAATGGGTTCTAACTACGACGCAGCGGTTATGGCAGGTGGTCACTGTGGTTTCGGCCTAGGTGCAACACCAACAGCGGTAATGAACATGGGCTCTTTGGTGAACCGTTTTGGTCCATCGCCACAAGCCTTCATGGTGGTGCCAATTGTTGGTGCCTTCTTTATCGATATCGTTAACCTGATTATCCTTCAAGGTTACATCTCGTTTATCGGTTAATGTTCGATTTTGCTTAAACGCGATGAGCTCATCGCACTAAGATGAACACAAGAAAGCCAGTCTGTTGACTGGCTTTTTTATTGCTTGCTTATACTCGAGTTGCTCTAGTATAAGCATCAAATTTTCCCGAATTTGATGTGCATTTTTGTGTTGAATACAGCCGAACATATGTAATGAGTCGACTGCTTTTACACCTTTGTACTTATGATGGTGAACTGATTTGCAACTCCTTTAGTAAAGGAAATGCAGCCTTGATGTGCTCTCCCGTGACAATGAATCCAACCAACTGGTTATCTTCATTGAAGCCTTTGGCGACAATGCCTTTAGGATCGAATCGAGTTTCCCAGCTCTGAACTGTGTGAATATCGCGCCCTGCCAGCTGAATCGGGTAACTCGGTGTTTTCACCTTGGTGATCATATGAGGCAAGCTGAGCTTTGCTTCGCCCACTTTGATGTCGCCTTTATCCATAGTCAGCTGCTTCGCCAACACGTTTGCCGACAAGATTGCTGGCTGCAGATAAGCCATCACACGCCCTTCAATTTCAGCGCAATCACCAATCGCATACACATTGTTGACACTGGTTTTCAGGGTGTCATCGACCACAATGCCTCTGTTGACGTCTATTCCCGCTTGCGTGGCTAAAGCCGTATTTGGCCATAACCCTGCTGCGGCAATCACGATATCTGCTCGTATTAATCGAGAGGCGGTAGTTTGTAGCCTGACTCCATCGTGGAGGTAAGTCGCTCGAAAAATCGCAGAGTCGGTTTCGACGGTAACCCCTGCTTTTGCCAGCTCCCGTTCCAACTCAAGTGAAACGAAAGGCGGCACAAGGCTGTTCAATAGATAACTTGCGGGTTCGATAATCGTGACATCTTTGCCCGCAGCTTGAAGGTCGAATGCGAGCTCTACCCCAATCAAGCCTCCACCAATCAAAGTGATACGTTGAGCTTCATCGATCTGAGCTTTGTGTTTCTCGAACTCTTCCAAGCTATTTAACGTAATGGTCGCGTTGCGTTTAAGCCCTTCCGCTGTTGGTATGAAAGGCGTTGCGCCCGTTGCTAATACCAACTTCGAATAGTGGATGGTTTGCCCGTCAACATGAACACACTGCTGCTTGGTATCGATTTCACTGACGAAAGCCTTGGTTTTGATGACCACGTTGTACTGCTCAGCCAATTGCTGAGCGTTATTAACGGCTAACGCTTGTGGTGTTTGAGCCTGGCTGAATACGTGTGAAAGATTCGGCTTACTGTACTCAGCTCCTGCATCTGCCGTGATCATGGTAATCGCGACATCTTGGTCAATTTTACGTACCATCTTTATGGTTTGTAGGGCGGCGAAACCACCGCCCACAATCACAATGTTCGACATGTTACTTCTCCACAAACACTTCTTTACCTAAATGGCATTCAGGGCAAAGGAAATCATCTGGTACTTGTGCCCATGGTGTTCCTGGTTCAACGCCTTGGTAGGGTTCACCCAGTTGTGGGTCGTACACCCATTCACACACAGTACAGCGCCAGCAAGTGCAATCTGCGCTATGTACAGGCTTATCTTGCGCTTCTTCTGACTTCTGCTCTGCCGTGTCTTTTAGCTCTGTTGGGGTGCTTGTCGGTGCTGATTCAATACGTTGAACGTTGCGCTCAACTTGTTTAGGCTCACTAACCTCGTCCGCATCGGTGCGCCAAACCTCGGCCAGTGTCATCCCGTAATCGATACATTGACGAAGTGCGTCTGTATCTGGTTTCCAGTGGATGTGTTGAGGTGCGCTCACCTCGAAGTTGGCTTCACGTAAGCGAGCATCGATGCGTTTTACTGCGCCGCCAGTCCAACCTGAAGAACCAAATGCTGCGGCTCTTTTTCCTGCAAAGCGCAGGCCGTGTATTTCTTCAAGTAGCGCGGCGATTTGCGGCATCATCACGTTGTTCATGGTCGATGACCCAACAAGCACACCCTTTGAGCGGAAGACATTGGCAAGGATGTCATTCTTGTCGTGCTTAGAAATATTGAACACCTTGATTGCCGTTTCTGGGCTGCCTTTTCGGATACCCTTAGCGATAGCATCAGCCATCATGCGAGTGTTGTTTGACATGGTGTCGTAGACAATCGTGATACGATCTTCTTTATAGGCTTTCGACCATTCGTAATATTGCTCAATGATTTGAGTCGCGTTGTCGCGCCAAATACAGCCGTGAGAGGTTGCAATGACATCGATCGGCACGCCTAAGCTCAGCACTTCTTCAATCTTCGCTTTTACTAGAGGTGCAAACGGCGTCAGGATGTTCGAGAAGTAACGCAGACACTGTTCATGCAACTCAACTTGGTCTAGCTGGTCATTGAATAGGTTTTCGTCGCAGTAGTGTTGGCCGAAAGCGTCGTTACTAAACAGGACTTCATCACCGGTTAAGTAAGTCGCCATTGAGTCTGGCCAGTGCAGCATTTTCATCTCAACGAAGATAAGTTGCTTTCCGTTACCGACATCAAGGGTGTCACCGGTTTTGACGGTTCTGAAATTCCAGTCTGGTTGGTGGTGGTGACCAACAATGGAGGTCACTCCAGCTTCAGTACAATAAACCGGCGTGTTGGGAATTTTAGCAAGCAGCGCAGAGAGAGCGCCTGAGTGGTCTTCTTCAGCGTGCTGGCAAATGATGTAGTCGATCTCATTGATATCGATTTCCATCTCTAGGTTTGCAAGGAATTGCTCAGTAAAGCGATGATCGACAGTATCGACAAGCACTGTCTTCTCTTCACGGATCAGGTATGAGTTATAGCTCGTGCCTTTGTTCATGTGGTATTCCTTACCGTGGAAGTGCTCGGTTTCCCAGTCGTGGACGCCGACCCAATGAACATTTGATTTAACGTGAATAGTCATAATGATAATACCTTATTGAAATATCTAAGGCTCTCATTGCACTAGTCGTGCCATGTTTTTAAGTGTTTGTTTTTATGTTGTTTGTTTGGTTTTTAATCGCCATAATGTGTCTTTATGATATTGTATTTTTTGTAGTCAAAATAAACACAGTGTGTCTTTATGACTAAGTGGTTGGTAATTGGTAGTTGCTTGGATAAATAACAGATACAAAAAAGGCCAGACGAGAGTCTGGCCAAATAAGGCAGTGTGATTTAACTGTAAAGCTATTAGCTTTATTAAAATTAACTAGACCTATTAGTGCTTTGAAGCCACTAATAAATACGAGCTATTAGAGCGTAGTAACCACTTCATCAAGCGCTAGGCGCGCTTTTGGTTTGCCGTAGTTGTAGTCTTCGCCGTCTTTGTGGTAGCCGATAGCTAGCGCTACATCAACAACGTGACCTTCTAGTTCGTCAGCAAACTCTTCGCTGATCATAGCTGCATCTACACCTTCCATAGGTGTTGAAGCGATACCTAGACGAGCTAGTGTGTGCAGTGTGTTACCTAGTGCGATGTAAACTTGAGACTTAGTCCAGTTGCCGTTGAAACCTGTTTCGTCTGTGTTCATTTCTGCGAATGCGTATGCACCTAGGAATTGCTCGTACATTTCAGCTGGTAGGTGACCAGAGCTTACTTCTGTATCAGCACGCTTCGCGAATTTCTCTTTAGTGTACTTAGGATCGTGAGCAAACAGGATCGTGTGTGATGCTTCTTTCGCATGTGGTTGGTTAAACTGGAACATGTTTTCGAAAGTATTGTGGAAGCGTTGTTTTGCTGCGTCACTCTCAATGATGATGAATTTCCAAGGCTGAGAGTTGATAGAAGAAGCTGACAAGCGAAGTGCTTCTTTGATTACTTCCATGTCTTCCGCAGAGATGCGTTTTTCTGCATCGTATTTTTTAGCTGTGTAACGAGTGTTTAAATCAGTAATGATTGGATGAGTCATGTTGAATCCTAATATCTATCAATAATAAATGTTGTAGGGTTTTATGTTCAGTCACGTCAACAATAAACGGATAACGAATTTAAACGAATCTCTATAGATTGAACGTCTAAATAGTTATCGAACATGCCCCAATAAATCGAGTATCTGCGGTAGCTCAAGTCGATGGGTGTAAGATAATAGAAGAATGACTCGGGAAAAATAGCGAACATATCAAATCACTATGGTTAATAATGTCCATAATGATTCGATAAATGTGATCTTAATGGAGGTGGAATCTCTAGATTCAGTAGTTTAGTAAGCCTTGATACCATATTGGCGCAATAATGGCGGAAGTACGCTGTCTAGGTTGGGGATTTCTTCTGGCGTGATTTCGATTAAACCAAAACCATGCTCTTCATAGACTTTTCTCGTCGTTTCACGTTTATCTTCGGCGATGGGTGCAGAATCGGTTCCCCAGAACTGGATGTATACTTTGCCACTTGGTAGATAAAAATCGCTGATCACTTCTTTTGATATCGGAAGCGGACGCTCGTACGCATGAACCACTCCTGCCATATAAAGCCAGTTATCGATGATCAGCTCTCCCTTTGATCGAACATAATGCCCATCTAAGCTTCGGTGCTTCGCCTCGAATTTCTGACGAAAACTGGAGAATGACACATCGGTTGAGTGGCTTTCAGCATCATGCCCCAGGAATTCAACAACAGACTGCTTTAAACGTTTATTGCGAACCAGTGAGTCGTGCCATACCACGAATAAGTTTTGAGTCGCTTTGTCTTCCCTTTGTTCACCTCCGGCTTTTAGGCCTGTAGAGGTAACATGCCAGCCGTCTTCTTCTTTTGTTATCCAACCAAGCTCGTTGAGCAGTAAGTTGATTTTCTTTGCGCTGAGTTGAAAGGCGCTACCAAGCTGGGTGGCGGTGAGAGTTTTCCCTGAGAATGACTCCAAATCGATAAGCAGTTTCTCTGGCCAGACAATAAAGACACCAAACTTCTTGTGTTCGACATATTCCCCACCAAAGCTTTCTCCCCGCTCAGTGAGAATCCAACGCTCTTGTGAACGCACAATATAGCCCGCTGTTTTTAGATCGCTAAATAAAGCTTTAGCTTCTATGCCTTTTTGTTTAGCGAGTGCGGATGTGGAAATTTTGTCTGACATAGTCTTTTCTCAAATAGCGGAGTGATCAGCTGATGGGTGTTGGAGATATATATGATGCGATAGCGTTGGTAAATACCATATCACATCTATCAATGCTAACTGCAGTTCAGTGGTCTATGTTTTTAGTAGAAAGCCATGTCTGGTTTTGATTTTGTGGGAGGTGGGGCTTTAGTTGCATCTAAACAGCTTGCACTAAATACCTTATCGCTTGGTAACCGGATAGCTAGGCGAGATCTGCAAAATATTTATGACGGTATAGAGTTATTCCGCGTATCAAAAAGAAAAATAGCAGGCACAGAAAAGCCACATTTAAGTGGCTTTTCTACTTAAGGCAGCTTTCTATTACAAGACGCCTTTCTCATTCAAGAACTAAGAATTATAGGTCTTTAATGTTCTCAGCTTCTAACTCAGAGAAGTACTTAACTGTTTTCACTTTAAGTTCTTGAGTTGCCGGCTCGTCACAAACAATCACTGATTTAGGGTGAAGTTGCAGAGCTGATACCGTCCATAGGTGGTTAACAGAACCTTCAACCGCTGCTTCTAGAGCAAGCGCTTTGTTGTGGCCTGTTACTAGGACCATGATTTCTTCAGAATCAAGTAGAGTACCAACACCGATTGTTAGTGCGTACTTAGGAACTTGGTTGATGTCGCCATCGAAGAAACGAGAGTTCGCGATACGAGTGTCTTCAGTCAACGTTTTGATACGAGTTCGTGAAGATAGAGAAGAAGCTGGCTCGTTGAAAGCGATGTGACCGTCGTTGCCTACGCCACCCATGAATAGGTTGATTTTGCCGTAAGACTTGATTTTGTCTTCGTAACGTTTGCACTCAACTTCGTTGTTTTCCGCGTTGCCATCTAGAAGGTTAATGTTCTCTTCTTGAATGTCGATGTGGTTGAAGAAGTTAGTGTACATGAATGTACGGTATGATTCTGGGTGATCAGCAGGGATGCCAATGTACTCATCCATGTTAAATGTAACTACGTTTTTGAAGCTAACTTCACCAGCTTTATGTAGCTCGATAAGTGCTTTGTAAGTAGCTAGTGGCGTACCACCAGTTGGTAGACCAAGTACAAAAGGACGCTCTGCAGTTGGTTTAAAATCGTTAATGCGTTTAACGATGTGTGCTGCTGCCCATTTACCTACTTGTGCTGCTTGATTTAACGGGATAAGTCTCATTAATTTGCCCCTAGATATTAGAATTTATAGTGTTCTTAAACATTAATTCGCATTATAAAATAAGTTATCAACTTGCGCTATTGTTTTAGGTCAAGTTTTTGCTTTTTCGTCATATCTGTGATTATAACACTCAAAATTGCACAATTATTGTATGGATATTTGGTGAAGTTAAACAAGATTAATACGTTTGTCACATACCGAGATATTGATTTTATGCAGAGCCAAGTGTCAAAAGAAAAAGGTAGGCTGAGGAGTGATGAATTCAATTGGGATTAAGATCCATAGAACGGATTGAAATTGTGTGGCTATCACGCTATCGATATGAATTTTATATAAATATTGGTGTTTTTGTGTAGGTTAGCTACACTTGATTATGACGAAGAAGGAGCATGTTTGTTTTAAGTTCCCGTTAATCCGAGGTGAACAAAAAAAAGCTCAAAGTGATGAGGTATCACTTTGAGCAGTTTTACTAATCTTCTAACACTAACTCTCTTTCGTATTCTTCCCGAGAAACTTCGCTGCGTTTGCAGCCGTTTAGGGTATGAAAGCGACGGCGTCCACGAGCCAGTTGAATGTACTTCAACCAAACACGCTCTAACTTGGACTTCGCCTTATGAGGGTGAGACAACACTTTGATGAAGTGTTTTTCTTCTGAGTTGCTTGGCGAAAGTTCGCCAGTCTCAAGTGCAAACATGGTGTCACCAAACAAGGTTAGGATTTCCTCTTCTGAAAGAGTAAAATCACCCGACTTAGCAAACCCTCGTGGGAATTTAATGGTGTCATAAAAACGTTTTTTTCCGTGTCGGAATTCGGTCTCAGACATATCAGCCTCAGTAATGTGGTTAGATAGAAATTAGTGTTTATTGCTCACGCGAAAATATTGTTAAAAGGCTAAAATAGGAAGCAAAACGTTTTTGCCTTTACGATAAACAATCCTAGATCGGCTAGTTAGCAGATTTATTACAGAGATGTATTTTTGATGGATGTGAAAGTATTTAGAACCTTTCTTGAGGTTGCAAGGGTGCGACATTTTGGGCGCGCAGCTGAAAACTTGTATTTAACACAAGCGGCAGTAAGTGCACGGATCAAACAGCTTGAAGGCTACTTTGATACTCAGCTCTTCATTCGTGACCGCAATAACATCAAGCTGACCTCTTCTGGTGAGCGTTTGATTGGTTATGCTGAAGTGATGGTATCCACCTTACAACAAGCCAAATTTGAGCTGTCGTTAGAAAGTGGAAAAGCGTTGCAGTTAACACTGGGTGGCACACCGAATATCTGGGATGCGTATCTACAAAACTGCTTAAGTGTGGTGACCGACTCTTTCGGTGGCTACGGCTTTATGGCCGAGGTGATGGGGCGCGAGCAACTGAACCGTAATTTGTTAGAACGAACCTTAGATATGGCTTTCGCTTTTGATCAGATCAAAGCGGAAGAGCTGAACTGTAAAAAAGTCGCTGATTTGGTTTTGGTGTTGGTATCAACACAACAAGATGATCTGGAATCTGTATTCCAACATAAATACGTTTATGTCGATTGGGGAACGCGTTTCGGTTCTGAACATGCCGAGCGTCACCCTAAAGTTCCAGCACCGTATCTACGTACCTCTACAGCACGTATTGCGCTCGATTTTATTTTAGAGAAAGGTGGCAGTGCGTATTTACCTGTTTCTATGGTTGAACCTTTTATCGAGTCGGGTCAATTGCACAAGGTCAAAGGGGTTGAAGACTGGTATCGCCCAATTTACCTGAGCTACCGTAAAAGCAGTACTTCGGTTGATGCTATTATTCAGGTTGAGAAGTTGGTTAATGAAATTGACCCTTCGACTGCCTACACGTTGCAACAAGCCGCTGAACAAACACCAGAGTAACAGCTGTTTCTGTAACCAATATGCTTTGTTGATTAAATAAAAATGGCTCCTAACTAGTTATATAGTTGGGAGCCATTTTTGTTTTTAAACCAGAAATGTACTTCTTTTCGGAACTAGAGATCGTTTCTAATTCCATAAATATCGTTTAAGCCTGGTATGTGTAGCCTTTTTTAAAGGCCTATAGGTTCATTAGATTCTCGATAGACTCTTCAAGAGAGTGTGACATGTAAGAATGGATTTGATTGCCATCCGTTGCGTCAATCTCAATCTTAGAAATCCCCTTATCCGCTTCGTCTTCAAGAAAGCTGAGAGACTGCTCGACTGATTGACTGGTGAGAACCTGTTGGTTTGATAAAACAATACGACACGTGTGAAGAACCATAGCCTTTTCCTTTTTATATTCGACAGATCTCTGCATCTTAGTGTGCTAAGTACCTATCGTTGACGTTGTGAGAAGAGTTTCTTCTCAAGGTTAAATTTAGTCGAATTGCGTAAAAAGAAAACCCTTTTTTGTGATTTATCTAACCTTCAGTTCCGAAAGTGGCTAGCGACAATGACAGTTCACGGTAAACTTTTAGGTATCGGAGTAAAAATTATGGCAAATGGGAAGAGCACAGCATGTCGAGAAGTATTCATCACAACAGTACGTTAACGAGTGAGCAGTGTCATTTAGCTCGATACGCGCGAGATGCTCGCTTTGATGGGATGTTTTTTACGGCGGTAAAAACAACCGGAATTTTTTGTCGTCCGATTTGCCCAGCAAGCCCGCCCAAAGAAGAAAATGTCGAGTATTTTTCTCATCAAGCTCAAGCCTTGAAGGCTGGGTATCGCCCATGCTTACGTTGCCGGCCAGACAGCGCGCCTTTTTCTCCGGCTTGGAAAGGTGTTGAAACGACTTTCTTGCGTGCTTTACAGTTGATTGAACATGGTGCGCTGAACTCAGGGTCAATCGTCGACCTTGCCACTCGATTAGGTATTTCAGACCGCTATTTACGAACCTTATTCGATAATTACATCGGCGTATCACCAAAGCAATATAGCCTTTATAGCCAATTGATGTTTGCCAAGCAGTTACTTCACACCAGTAGCATGAGCATTACCGATGTCGGCTTTGCGAGTGGCTTTAATAGCACGCGCCGCTTCAATGATGCCTTTCAAAAAGAGCTGCAGCTCTCGCCAAGTCAAATCCGAAGAGCTAAGCCAAGTAACAATCTAAGTAATCATATCCAACTCAGTTTCCATGGCCCGTTGGACTGGGATCATTTGCTGGGCTTTTATCGACGACGAATGATCGAAGGCTTAGAAGAGGTGGGCGACGGTTATTACCAACGCACAGTGAACGTGAACGGCTCGAAGGGCTGGTTCAAGGCCACTTTAGCCAAAGAGAGCAGCTTGGATATTGAGTTTGAGTTGGATGATATGAGCCAATTAAGAAGTTTGATCGCCAATATTCGACGTATGTTCGACCTTGATGTTGATATCAGCAAAGTTGAAGATTTCTTTAGCACCATTGATCCCAACTTGGTGGCTAAGAGTGGTATTCGTATCCCTGGTGTGTGGAGTGCTTGGGAAGCCGGAGTAAGAGCGATTCTCGGGCAGCAAGTCTCGGTAACAGCGGCCATTGGTCAGCTTAACTTGTTGGTGCGAGAGCTCTCTGGTTCATATCAGGTTTCTGATTTACAAGAGCAAGCTAATTCACAAGATTGCTCTGACTTACAACAAATAGCTGATGCATCAGAGAAAGCGTATTTCCCTACACCTAAACAAATAGCTGATGCTGATGTGAGCTTTCTAAGAATGCCTGGAAGTCGTAAGGAAACCTTAAAGCGTTTTGCCCAATACATGGTCGATAACGAAGCTGAGCATCCTTCTAAGTGGATTGATCTCAAAGGTATTGGTCCTTGGACGATTCAATATGCGCTGCTGCGCGGGCTCAGTGAACCTAACCACTTGCTAGTAGGCGATTTGGTGGTGAAGAAATTCATCGAGCATCGCCCTACCATTAATACAGAGAGTGTTTCGCCTTGGGGAAGTTACGCCACGTTCCATTGTTGGAATCAGTCTTAAACGATGTTTCAAGTGGAATAGAGATACCTCTCTGATATAGAAGCAATGAATAAACATCGGAATTACCAAGCTAGGAGAGATTATGACTAACCGTTTTACTTACTACGAGAGCCCTCTGGGCACCGTGACTTTACAGGCGAGCGATGAGGGGCTGTTAGGCCTTTGGTTTGAAACTCACACTACCAAGCCTGAACAGTTAGGTGTTCAAGATGATAGATTTCCGATCTTTGCGTTGGCTATCAAACAGCTCAATCGTTATTTTGCTGGTGAAGCTATCCAGTTTTCTGTGCCTATCGCAGCCAAGGGCACTCCGTTTCAGCAGTCGGTTTGGCAAGCGCTGATGACCATTCCTTATGGAGAAACATGGAGCTATGCTCAATTAGCTGATGCGATTGGTAACCCAAAAGCGGTGCGTGCAGTGGGTTTGGCGAATGGCAAAAATCCGGTGTCTGTGATTGTGCCGTGTCATCGTGTGATAGGTAAAAATGGAAAGCTGACGGGTTATGCGGGTGGCGTAGAACGTAAACAACGCTTGTTAGTAATTGAGGGAAGAAAACAAACTTAGAAAGCTACTTAGCTAGCGACTTGAAACTCTGTTCTGTCGGTTAAGGTTGAAGGTTTGTACGACTGAGGAGGAATATTAAGAGGCCTCAAGCGTGACTCTGCAATAAAAACGTGACTTTGCAATAAATTCGCCACTTTCTGGAAAATAATGATTTGGTTGCATATTATTTAGCCATGTTTTTTAGGCAAGGATGCCCAAATGAATAACCATCATTTTCTGATAATAGCTTTCACTAGTGTGTTATTGCTGACCGGTTGTTTAACTGATACTAGTCGCCCCTTTGAAGTACCGCAGCTTGTTTTGTTCAAAGGGATGTATGAGAACGCGGACGATAACAGCTATCTACTTTTTGAGTCAGGACAAATGACCTATCAAACAATCGGTAACACGGTCACTAGAACTTATCGTATTGAAAATGATTTGATTAACATCGAGTTGAATTCAGGAAATAGCCGAGTGGATTCTGGGCTGATGATGCGTATTCAACAAGAAGGAGCAGTGTTAACCTGCAACCAGTGTCCAGCAGTGCAGTTAAGCAACGTCTGGACACGTGTTGAAAAGCCTTTAGTTGATTCCCCTTTAGACTAGAACATATCACCGTTCAGCCATAGGTGAGCGGCGATACTGACCCCATAACCAATCATGATTACTGGCATCCATTTTAAGTGGCCAAAAAAAGTGTACTTACCATGTGCAGCCCCCATTAATGCCACACCAGCGGCACTACCAATAGACAATAAGCTGCCGCCAACGCCCGCGGTTAGGGTGATCAGTAGCCAGTTGCCCATCGACATTTGGGGTTCCATGGATAACACGGCAAACATCACCGGAATGTTATCGACAATAGCCGATAAGATCCCCACCATGACGTTGGCCCAAATTGGATCCCACTGGCTATACATCACGCCCGAAGCTAATTCCAAGTAACCAAGTAGACTCAAGCCACCGACACACATTACCACGCCGTAGAAGAACAAAAGCGTGTCCCATTCGGCATGAGACACTCTTCGAAATACATCGAACGGCACAACAGAACCGAGTCGCTTCAGGGCGCCTTCATCGTTATTGGCGATCGCCACCGCTTTTTTCTTCGCGAGTGAGTTGGGTAAAGTCTTACGTAAGTAATAACCAAAGAACTGCAGATAGGCGAGTCCCATCATCATGCCCATTACTGGAGGGAAGTGGAGTACGGCATGGAAAGCAACCGCGGTCACTATTGTCATGATGAACAAGAATACGATGCGCCTCGCACCACGTTTTAATTCAACGTGTTGATGGACTGTGTCGGGTTGAGTGGTAGGTACAAAGTAAGACATGATCAACGCAGGGACGAGGTAATTCATCACCGAAGGAATAAACAAAGGAATAAACTCACTAAAACTCACATAACCAGCCTGCCACACCATGAGCGTTGTGATGTCTCCGAATGGACTGAATGCGCCGCCAGCATTGGCGGCTATCACGATATTCACGCAGGCTAGGTTGACGAATTTAGGGTTAGAACCTGCCACTTTAAGAACCACAGCGCACATCAATAGAGCTGTCGTGAGGTTGTCGGCGATAGGTGAGATAAAGAAGGCCAGAATACCGGTTATCCAGAACAAAGAGCGAAAGTTAAAGCCTTTGCCTACCATCCACGCTTGCAGCGCATCAAACAGTCTCCTCTCTTCCATGGCGCTAATGTATGTCATGGCGACGAGTAGAAAGAGTAATAGCTCGGCATATTCCAGCAGGTTGTGTTCGAGCGCTTGTTTGGCGACTTCAACAAGGTTGTGTTCTTGGTAAGTGAAACCAATGATTATCCAGATCAGGCCTGCAGCAAGCAAAACGGGTTTGGACTTTCGGAGCTTTAGGTATTCTTCCATCATCACCACGATGTAGGCGACAACGAAAATGGTCAGCGACAAGTAGCCAGCGAACGAGCTAGTTAGCTTGAGCGGTTCTCCTAACTGAGAAGTGGCAGCGCCTGCTACCGTGGAAAAAAATAACAAAGAGAGAACAGCAGAAAGCTGGATACCTAACATGGATTACGCTCCGAAGTTAATAAGTTATTAACACGGGTAAAAGCGTAGACCTAAATAACCATGTGCAGTGTGATAGATATCTTAATAATTCAATAGATTATATAGAAAACAGTAGATTGGGTGAAAACGTGAGATCACGATGAAAGATTTCTTTGAGCTTTCTATTCGAAGCCTGATTATTGTGGCGATTATGTGCGTTTTTGGTTGCGGTGTTGAAGCTAGGTTTGTTTAGTTTTGTATGAGAAATATTCTAATTTTTTTAGCGTATACCTCTACTTTAAAATTTGAATCACAGTTTTATATGTTGCTTTGGTTCTTCTATTTAAACCGATGCACTATTTGATTTTGGTCATTAACCTTTTGCTCATTAGTTTGCACTATCCATACGTGTTCTGTTCCACATAAACGAGATGTATAGAGGTCCTTATGACTAATCCAACCAAAACCGATCGTAAAGTCACGATCGGCAGCTATATCGCACTCGCGTTCGCGATTGTGTTCTTTTCAGGCTTAATGCAGTCCAATGAATGGTATGGAGTGCTCGATTTTACGACGCTCAACGGTTCATTTGGTAAGGTCGCTTACGATGTGAGTGAGTCGGCTGATGGTATCCAAGCGGCAACGACGTCACTGCGTGGTAAAGGCGGTAGTGGTGCGCGCGACGGTTTCATTTTTGCATTGACACTTATTCCGACCGTGATGTTTGCATTGGGCATGATTAACGTACTTGAGCACTACGGTGCACTGGACGCGGCTCGTAAACTACTAACTCCACTACTTCGTCCTTTAATGGGCATTCCAGGTAACTCAGGCTTGGCACTGATTGCTTCTCTGCAAAGTACCGATGCGGGTGCTGCGATGACACGTCAGCTCAAAGATGAAGGGCATTTGACTAAGCGTGAAACCGATGTGTTCACCATGTTCCAGTTTACTGCGGGTGCGGCGATCGTTAACTTTTTCTCTTCAGGTGCGGTGTTGTTCACTCTAACGGCGATGGATGGTTCTTTGGCAGTGACATCGTCAATAGGTCTTGCTGTTGCGGTGATGTTTATCTTCAAGTTTGTTGGTGCGAACTTATTCCGCCTTTACCTCAATATTACTGAAGGTAAAGAAGACAAAACAAAATCAGACAAAGAACAAAAACTGGAAGAGGAAGTAGCATAATGAGCGAAGTTAAAGCAAAGAAACCAATGGTTACTGATATTTTCGTTGAAGGTGCTAAGAAAGGCTGGGTTATTGCTACAACCTCTACAGTACCTAATGTTCTGATGGCGTTTGTGATTATTAAGGCGTTGCAGATTACTGGTGCACTGGATCTGATGGGTAGTGTGTTTGCACCTATCATGGCGGTATTTGGTTTACCGGGCGAAGCGGCAGCAGTATTGATTGGCGCGTGGATGTCGATGGGTGGTGCAGTCGGTGTGGTTATCACGCTGTTTGACCAAGGCATTCTGAACGGCAACCATATTGCTATTTTGGCGCCAGCTATCTACTTGATGGGTTCTCAGGTGCAATATATGGGACGCATCATGGGACCAATTGGTACTGAAGGTCGTTATATCCCTGTGATGATCGCGATTTCAGTATTGAATGCGTTTGGTGCTATGTTTTTGATGAACATTATTTTGTAACGTGGCTTTGAACGGTTAGCTACTATTTGAACGATCAGTTACTAATAGCTTTTCGACGTTGAAAAAAGAAACCCCGTTTGGTTTTCACCAAACGGGGTTTATTCTTTTTCGTAGCCATCCTGCTACTGACGTTGTTACTTATTTTTTAATAAGGTCACGTATGCTCCTTGCATCGTTCCTTGATTTGGCTAAATCCTTTAACCTATCCAATCCATCGCCTTCCTAGCGGTGTCCATGCTAACTCATCATCCTGACAAGTGACTCTATCCTAGAGTAAAACTTCCTTGCTGATCACTCATCCTAAGCCATCAAATCTTCATCCTGAAGATACCTAATCCGTTAGGCTTTTCCTGTTCCTGCCAACTCCCTGTCGACATGAGTATTAAACACTTTGGAGGCTTTATTCGCAATTAGCCTTAGGAAATAAATATCCTCGTTAACTAAAATAAATATGCGTGGATTCATATAAAACAAGGGGTTGGGTTTGTAATTTTACTTTTTTCTGCGAAGCTTGACTGTGATCTCTTACGTTCGGTGTGAGAGATCTCTTACAAATTTTCGGGCGCGAATATCATTCGTTGTCGAACTCATCCGTCGATAGGTGAGCGAAATACGCTCAACAAACTCAAAGTAATAGGAAAATATAATGGTTACAGCACTTTACGCAGCCTTGCTGACGGTCGTAATGATTTGGTTGGCGATAGAAGTCATTAAGCAAAGACGAATCAATCTGGTTGCTCATGCAGATGGCGGTGTTGAGTCGCTACAGATAGCACGTTCCGCACAAAGTAATGCAATGGATTACATCCCAATTACGGTTATTTTGATGGGCTTTTTGGAGATGAATGGTGCCAGTGTGTGGCTTATTCATGCCATTGGTGTTGCATTTATTCTGGGGCGTGTGATTCATGCAAAAGGTATTCTGGCAAAAAACTTAAAGGGTAGAAAAGTGGGCATGGTGTTGACGCTTATCTGCATGATCTCTTTGATTGTCCTAAACTTAGCTTACCTACCTTTTGATAAAATGTTCTAGGGAGCATTATGGCATTGCGCCTTCCTCCTGCTTGGGCGATTGTCCTTGCAGGTCTCATACTGAACGTCATGGCTATTGTCATGTCGAGCTTGGTGCTCGACAAAATTGAAGCGGAAAAATCGGAATACAACGATCGTAAATACGGCAATGTGTACTCAATACAACTGGCCTGGAATACGATCGAAACCTTAGAGCGCAAGCGTGAAGCCATTCTGATCCACCTAGATAAACCCTCAACAGAAACCGCTCAACCTGCCACCATCCTCGATGAAGCGCTGCGCGGCCAACTCCGGAGTTGGGTGAGTGAGGAGGTGCCAGCCATCTCGTTGGCTAATTTACCCAAGCTTATGATGCTGATAAACAGTGCTCAAGAAGCCCAACGAGCACGAATTGATGACTACTATTTGGATAATCTGACCTTGGTTGAATTAATCCAAAGGCTCGATGAAAAAATGGCTTTCTACAAGAATATCGCCCTGTTTCTTCAGGTGTTTGGTTTAGCACTTATCTTAGCTCGCGACCTCGCTAGAAGGCCTTAGTATTTATCTATTTACTTACTTACTTATTTACTTCGCCACCTAGTTATCTACCCATCGACTGGTATCGCTAGCGAGATTCACTTGGCAGGTTAGGGTGCTGCTGGCCTTGGTACTTCTGTAATTGTTCTTTTAGTCCTTTAAACGTGCTCAGTGCACTATCAATCGATAATTTGTTCATTAACCAATTTGGCAGGATGCCACCTGCGTTCGCGTAAGCGGTATAGGTGATATAGGTATTACCATTTGTCAGCGGTTGCAGGGTCCATAAGGCATCTACATCATAAATTCGAATGTACCCCGACTCTTTCGTCAAATAATCAGACGCATCCTTGATCGACAAGACAAACTGCCCATCCTCGATGCTGTATTTTGAGTAGGTCACCATATCGCGATCTCTGGCAGGCCAAGGCGCTTTGAACTGGGTATAGACGATATTTTCATCCTCAGATATCTGCATCAAAACACGACTTTCCGATACGTTATCTATCCAGTTTGGCACGTTCGCGCTGTCTTCCAATAACAGCAAAAAACCAGAATAAGTGGTGGGCGTTTGCATTTGTGCTCGTATTTCTACCAAGCCTTCAGTGTGAGGTCTCTTATCAATGATGATGCCATCTTCACTTTTTACGAACTGCCATGGAGCAGCGTAAGTCAGTGTTGATAAAGCATAGAGTCCGATTGCTAAAATCCTAAGTAATATCATTATTCTTCCATGAAAAGAAAAGCTTATCTTTAGGAGTATAGAATAAAAATGGTTTTGATTCGTGCTGAAATCGCACTGATTTATCTCTGATTTGAGCGTTACATCGCTGTTATCTTGGTGTTATCAATAATTGGCTGCTTATTTGTATTTGAGCCGTGAAAATCAAAACGGAAGCGTTCGGTCGCTTCCGTTTTGTTAGTGGGCAAAGGATAAACGTTGAAGGCTAGAACCTAGCTCTTAGAACTTAAAGCTTGTAGGCTTCCACGGTTTTTATAGTGGTCCAATTGCTGTTGGCGTCTTGGATGAATTCTTGCGTATTCTCCAGCCAACGCTTTTGAACTGACTTATCTAAGTTTAAGTACAGCTTCCCACCTTCTACTTTCCAAGCTAGTGGGTCCGTTTCAAATTTCTTACCCATTGCCACACCAAAGGCACAATAGCCACCATATTGAGGTGCATAAGCCGATGGGTTAGATCGGAATTCATCTCGGTTTTCACTGCTCACAAAGTTATAAATCGCATTCTTATAAGTCGCTGTGAATTCAGATGTGCCTTTAACTGGCCCCTCATTGGCAAAGTAAGCAACAGGGTCATAACCTTTAATGGCGAGATCATTGTTGTCGACACTCATATCAAGGTCTGCTGCCATTAACGAAAAGCTGGTTCCTAGTAACGCGGCCAATAGAGTGATTTTTTGACTGGTCGATTTCATGTGTGACATATCAAGTTCCTTGTCAGTGTTGGTTATCTTGTTTGAAATAATTTAGCCCACTCGTCCGGTCTATAGAGGGACAAAAGAACTAAAAACTAAGCGAATCGTTCGGAGGGTGCATGGATCTGCTGTCACAATTAATGGAACACTTCTCGATACGCACTGGCGTTTTCTATTCTGGAAACCTGTGTGGGGTGTCGTCATTTAACGCGCAACAAGGCAAAGAAGGGCACCTTCACGTATTGAGAGCGGGGGAGTTGACCTTATCTGGTGCTCATATGGAATGCAGGCAGCTTTCTCAGCCCTGTATTATTTATCTGCCGAATAGCACACCACATGTAATTGAAGGTGTGGGAGAAGGTGCTGAGCTTGTGTGTGCGAACGTGGAGTATCGTTCAGGGCAGATGAATCCTTTATTATCGGCTCTGCCCGACATGATAGTGATTCCGTTTGAAGATGCACCGAACTTAATGCCTGTGATTGAGGTGCTGTTTCGAGAGTCGGGGCAAGCATCTTCAGGACAACAATCGTCAGGGCAGCAATACCTAATGGACAAGTTGAGTGATGCGTTGATGGCGTTGATTTTTCGTCATCTCATTGAACAGCAAAAAATCGATAGCGGCGTTTTCTCTGCTCTTGCACACCCAAGGCTTGCTGCTGTGGTGACGGCTATTCACCGGTTGCCTGCTCGCCACTTTTCGGTTGCAGAAATGGCGTCATTGGCCGCGATGTCTCGAACTCAGTTTATAGAAGCGTTCAAGCGTGAGGTGGGTGAAACGCCGGGAGATTACGTGCAAAAGTGGCGTGTTTCCGTTGCTCAATCTCTGTTACTGCAAAATAAGCCCATCAACTGGGTTGCCGATGAAGTCGGTTACAACAGTTATTCAGGTTTCTCACGCGCATTTCAGCATGTATCGGGTGTGTCGCCACGTCAGTGGTTAAAAGAGAGTAACGCATAAGAGGGAAAGGGATCTTGAAGTTTAAAGTTGCCAGTGAAAGCGAGTTAGTGCTTTCACTGGCAAGACGAACCTCATTGCATAAAAGAATGTTGCATCAAGGCAAATTACAGACTGAGAGGGGTCACTAGGCCTGTAATACGTCGTTGGCTAGATGAGCACTAACGAAGTAACCAGTGGCGCAGTGGCGTTTTTTCTATACCAGCGATCAATATAAAGCTCAGGGTAAAGGTGCCGAAGAACACGGTGATGTCTTTAGCTAGCTCAGTGATGCCCAATACTCCGCAGACATTGAACAGTAAAATAATGATCAGCAGATGGCAAACGTAAATACCCAGCATACGATTCGAGATAGCGCGAACCCATGCGTAATCGCCGATGTTTGGATTAACTAAAAGCCACATGAACACACCAATCCCCCACAAAGCTGTACCAAACAAGAAATCGTGAATATTAAAGGCGATATCAAATTGGGTTAGCCATGCCGCTTCGGCAAAGTGGATGACCATGCCTAACGCCAATAACCCTAACGCTTTGGCTGAGGACACTTTCCATTGATGCTGACGAATGAGGAAACCTAAGGTCACCATTAACGTGCTGAAGAACGGACCGTTACGCGTGAAGAAAGGGGCACTAAGGTCGGTTAAGCTTGTGTAGCTGCCCGCCAATACACCATAGACGTAAAGCAGAATGGCCACCGGTAGTAGAAGCTTATCGACTTTCATCTCTACCATTAAGGCGATGATCAAAACCGCGCACACAAGGGCGGGAATGAACCATAAATGTACCAACCCACCCTCTAAGAAAGAGTTGAGTGGGGTATTCATTAAGAAACCCCAATAGCCTTCACGTTCGCCTAGATAGCCAAACTCTTCTACTTTCGCGAGATTGAATGGCATCACTAAGCAAATGATGCTCCATGCCAACCAAACTTTGAGTAGTGGTTTGGAGTAGTTGATGAAGGCTGTCCAAGGTGATGCTGTGAGCTTAGGTTGAATCAGATAGCCTGAAATAAGGAAGAACAGAGGCACGGCAAAACGAGCGGTTTGGTTGAGCACATAACCGATCCAAGGCACTTCATCTATTTGCCAATAAGTGAGTGCCATTTGGCCGTGCAAACCAATGATCGCCAAGATAGCAATCACTCTGCCTAACTCGATACTGGCGATGTGTTGTGAAGGCGTATGTTGAACGGAAGACATATCAGATCTCTCAGTAAAATTTTTACGAAATCTAGCAGCCTTTATGCCCAACCAGTTAGTCCTAAATCAAGGCTTATGACCTTTGTTTCAAGGCTTGTGTCGGTTTTTTGAAGCTTGTCGCAGCTATATTAAATCCATTGCAGTGAGTGCAAATATACCTAGTGTACAAGTGATAAGAGAAACAACAGTAGTAAGAGCGATGATGTTAGCCGCGAGTGTTGAGTTTCCTCCCATCGCACGCGCCATAACATAGCTTGCCGCTGCCGTTGGTGCTGCGCTCATCAAGAAGATAAGTCCGAGATCGAGCCCTTCAAACCCTAAGTACCAGCCAGCCAGTGTAGTCAGTAAAGGTGACGCGATTAACTTGTAACTAGAGGCGAACCACGTAGACAACTTTTCTTGTTTAAGCGAACTAATATCTAGAGAACCACCAGTACAAAGTAGAGCCAAAGGCAAAGTCATGTTGGCAAAGTATTGCCCAGCATCAGTCACCATTTTTGGAATGGGAATTGAAAGTGCATAGAAGACGACTGCTAAGAAAATAGCGATGATTAACGGGTTTTTGGTGATGGACTTGGCGATCACTTTAATGGCTTTAGCGCCGGTGTCTTTGCCTTTGGGTGTCAGTGCTATCACGGCTTGAATATTATACAGCACGGTCAGAGATGCGACATAGATAGCAGCCAATGCCACGCCTTGGTTGCCATAAATATTAGCCACGTAGGCGAGGCCGATGATCGCGGTATTAGCGCGGAATCCACCCTGGATGATCACACCTTGATCTTTAGAGCTTTTGAATACCAACTTGGTTGAGAAAATCGTGAACAAGAAAAAGACAAAGTTAGCGATGACGCCAAAAGCAACTAACGCGCTACTGGCTGAAAAATTGTGATTTGATTGAACAATACTAAGAAATAGCATCGCGGGTAGGGTGACTTGAAATACCACCTTGGACGCGACATCAATGAAATTATCATTGATCAAGCCAATTCGCTTGAGCATCACACCAAGAAACAGCATTAAACAGATAGGGCCTGTTACCGACGCCGAAAACGCAAACTGTTCCCAAAGTGTGTTCATTGTTTTTCCTTTAGTTAGTCGATTTCAATTTCCCTTGAATACTGTCGCATTTTTCCACAGTTTCTGACATCAGAGAAAACAAAATAAGTGTTTTGCAAATAAAAATTGCAAAAAAGAACGAACGTGCTAAAAATAAAGCATGAGATTTATTATTGGTGAATAATGAGCAAGGGAAAGATAACCAAAGAGTATATTTTGAGCCATGCATTTGCACTTGCGAGTGAGAATGGGCTTGAGAGTTTGACGATTGGCGAGTTAGCCAAGCAGTGTGGCATGTCTAAGAGTGGATTGTTTGCGCACTTCAACTCTAAAGAAAACCTGCAACTCTCTGTACTCGAGTACTCCAACGCCATATTCACTGAGAGAGTCATCATTCCGGCGAGAGAGTTGGGCGACGGTGATATTGAAGCCAAGCTTAAACAACTGCTCGATAACTGGCTGGGTTGGAATCATTCATTCCAAGGCAGCTGTATGTTTATTGATGCTTGGAAAGATGCAGGCAGCGAAACGTCTGTGATTCAGAAGGCACTACAGAAAACCATTTCAGTGTGGATTGATTACTTGACGATTCAGGTAGCAAAAGCGGTTGAGAGCAAACAGTTCAGGGCCGATTTAGATCCAAAACAGGCAACCTTTGAGTTATATGGCCTTTATTTGAGTGCGAACTTGTTCTACTCGTTACGAGGTCAACAAGCGAGCCACACCCATTTTTGGAGTGGTGTAGAACGCTTGGTAGCCAGTTGGAAAGCGGTTTAATACATACAGCAGGTTAACTCGTAAGCCACTTAGCTCGCAAATCATGAAGTTCGAAAATCATGGAATTCGCAAAGCATGTGACCTTGCTTAGTTAAGGTTTGCAAAAGATTTTAAGAGAAGTGGCGGCAAGCAGTCATAAATAGCGTTTTCGCCATTTTTTATACTAACAAATAGCACGGTCGTTCGATTTTAGGGCCGAGCTCGATCCGCCAACAATGATGGCGATACAAGGAACGGTCATGAGTGACAAAATCTATTTCAATACATCGAACAAATTTAGCTTCAAGCGTAGCTTGATTGGCGCTACAACCAATCTGCACTACATTTTAGCGCCAAGTCATGCGAAGAAAACGGCACGTAAGCTGCTGCTCACTCCAATGCGTACTGAGCAGAAAAATGCCGATCCGCAAGGGCTGGTCAAGAGTGAAATCAATGGTCGTGATGGTGTTTTAAAAACCTACTCTTTGGGTACCGGTCCAGTTTGGGTGTTAACTCATGGTTGGTCAGGCACCGCGAGTCAGTTCTTTCCTTTAATGGAACATATCGCAGCTAAAGGTTTTACGGCTCTAGCTTACGATCATCCTGCTCATGGTGGCAGTGATGGGGTACATGGTCATATCCCTGCGTTTGTGAACGGTCTTGAAGCCATTCTCGATTCAGTGGGAGAGGTAGCAGGTTTGGTCGGTCATAGCATGGGTACCGCTTCTGCATTGGAATGTAAGCACGTTAAATTGGAAAACAAGCCGTTATTGCTGATTGCACCTGTACTGGATTATCTAGAAAACCTATTTGGCAGTGTTGCTCGTTCTGGTTACTCAATGAAACTGTTTGAGGCGGTAGTCGGAGAAGTAGAAGAGCAGTTTAACTACCCAATTCAGTCTGTGGATCCCTATGGAAAGCTAGCGCTTCGTGAGTCTCAGACGATCATTGTTCATGATGAGCAAGACAAGTTTACTAAGTTTGATGTCTCTCAGCGTGCAGCTAATGAAATGGATCGTGTCACCTTAATCGCGACTCAAGGTCAAGGCCACGGACGAGTGATGAAGTGCCCGCAAGTGTTCGAGAGCTTTGATAACTTGATTGGCTAAGCTTAACGAGCGCAAGTCAGTAGAACGCCAGTTAAGAAAACAAATAATAAAAAGGCCAACCAGATATTCTCTGGTTGGCCTTTGATTTAGGGATTTAGTTGATGCTTAGTCAGTATTTAACTAAGCACTATTTTTAGTTAGCAGCTTGCTGGACCGATCTCTTTCCACACGCCCCATTGGCCTGTCGTTGTTGGATCTTCACCTGTTGTCCACCACTTCGCTTCCCAAACTTTACCGCCTTGAGTCACTTGATCACCGCCATTGTAGACCGCGCCTGAATCCCAAGCGTTAGTACACGTACCGCCGCCTGTGGTTTTCTTCAGGACTTTCACTGAAGTAGCCGCGACTGATGTATCTGTACCATCACTCACTGTCACAGAGAAGTTCAGTACCGTGTCTTGCGTGTATTCCGCCGCGACAAAGCTTACTGAAGCGCCTTGAACAGTAGCATCAATACCTGCAGGTACATCCCACGTGAAGGACAGCGTGTCTTGGTCTGCATCGCTCGAAGCTGAAGCATCAACCACGACTACATCACCCGAATTCACTTCAGTTGGAGCCGTAACCACAGCTACTGGAGCGGTATTAACTGGACCTGTGTCTTTAGGGTTTACCGTTACCACAACGGTGTCGGTGGACGTTGCGCCTTCGTTGTCTGTTACGGTTAGGCTGAATGTCAGAGTCTCTTGTTGTGTGACTTCCACTACATCGAAACTCGCAACAGCCGCATTCGCGCTGGCCAGAGTTACCGCCGTTCCGCTTACTTGTGACCAAGCGTAGCTCGCAATTGTACCGTCGCTGTCTTTTGAAGCGCTGCCATCTAGAGAAACAGAAGCAGGGCCTTCAACCGATTGATCTGCGCCCGCTGCTGCGGTTGGTTTACGGTTTACAGGGTCAGTAGTTCCACCTGCTAGACCTTCATGCATCGCATTTAGGATATCGCCGTTATCCGCATCAATTTCCCAAGAGAATAGACCCGCAAGGCCAAGGCTACGAACGTATGCGCCTTTTGCTTTCACTGAGCGGTCATCATCAAATGTGATCAACTTGCCTGAAGTACGGTTCCAAACGTAAGGCGCATCTGCCATTTCGTCGTAGCCATATTCAAAGCCGTTGATGCCTTGGTTGTTTGCACCAAGCATGTTCGCTTTTATGCCTTTGTAGTCAATAACGCCATCTTCCCATACGCCTTGCGCAGAGCTGCCGGTTAGTTTGCCATTACCCACGCCTGTCATTGGATCGCTAGGATCTGAAAGTGATGACGGTAATACGCCCTCCCAACCACGACCGTACATTGCTGTACCAACCACAAGTTTGTTCGCTGGAACGCCTTGCGCAAGAAGCAATTGGATGCCGTTGTCTGTAGTGTAGGCTGGGCCTGTGTACTGTTCGCCATTTTCATCTAGCCCTGTACCATCACATTGACCCGGGCGCATGAAGTTACCGCAGTTCAGTGCTGTTTGGTGGCCTAACACGTTGTTCCAACCGCCGTAGAAGTCGTAAGTCATTGCGAAGATGTAATCCATGTATTGGATTGCTTCACCATAGTTCACGTCTTCGATCTTGTCGTGACCGACACCAATCGCAGAAGTTAGCTCGTAAGTACGACCGTTTTCCGCTTCTAGTTGATCAAGCATAGTGCGAAGTTCTGCCATCAGTGCAATGTAAGCTGGGCCATCATTCACAGGGTCACCAAGGTCTGGCGCCGCACCGCCTCCACCAGGGAACTCCCAGTCGATATCTACACCATCGTAGAATTTCCACGTGTTAAGGAATTTCTTAACCGATGCAATGAAGGTGTCTCGGTTAGCTTTAGTTGTGAAGTCGAAGAATGGGTCAGACAGCGTCCAACCACCAATCGATGGAATGATCTTCAAATCAGGGTTACGCTGTTTTAGCGCCATCATCATCGCGTAGTTACCCTTGATAGGTGAGCTGTATTCATGACCCGCTTGCGGGAAACTCTTTTGGAAAGCCGCCCAAGGGTCGTGAATCACCACTTCGTAATCGTTAACGCCCTGACATGCTGTCATGAGTGCGTTGTAACTGTTGCCGCCCACTGATTTTACTGATTCGTTAGGACCACAAATTGGGATGAAGCCATAAAGGATATGGGTCAAATTGTCAGCAGGTAGGTTATCGACTGTGTAATCACGGCCATAGATGCCCCACTCAACAAAGTAAGTACCGACTACCGTGTTTGGGTCTGTGTTGTATGACTTGTTGTTTGGATCCACATTCATCGCAAGTGGTGCTAGGTGTGATCCATCGGTATCGGCAATCGTGATTTTAGCGGGTGCGCTTTTGCTACAACCTGTTTCGTCACACGCTTCGATTTCCATATCGAATAAGCCGCCTTGGCCGTATTCGAATGAAGCCGTGGTTTGGCTGCCAGTGATTGGGCCTGTGGCTACTTTAACGCCATCAAAGTAGATGTTGTACGTGTTTCCTGACGTTCCGCTCCATTGGTTGAACTTAACGTCGACTTTTGCTTTATCGTGATATTTAACCATCTGGTTGTAGCCAGAGGTGGTTTCCATCGCGAGTTCAATTTTAGAAAACTGTAGGTTGTTGGAACCGTACATATCAATGCTAGGTGCTGTTGGCGCGGCCAATGCTGTACCAGATAGCGCTAGAGCAATACTCGCAGCACAGGTGTTTATACGAATCATACTATTTCTCTCATTCCTTGAAGGTTTAGAACCAAGTGGTCCTAGAATCGGCTCCCGTCAGTTTTGAAGGAGCTTCCCCGTCAGTATTCGAGAGAGTTTTAATTTCATGACTGAAAATAAATCCGTTTTCGATGGACAACTAAAAAATTGTATCTTGTTACAATTCTGTTGCTTAATGAATGAGAGGCTGAGTCCATGTTTTATAAAATAAACCGCACTCAGAAGGAAAGTCTCATAAGTGAAATTACACGACATGAAGTTATGAAAAAGTGCGGTAAGCTATTATTAAATATCGCAAACTGAAGCGGCATCACAATCTTAAGCTCGTCATACCGGTGCTTGTAAGGGGCAGGTAGTATTGATGTAAGAGGGGTTACTAAACAAAGCGCTGTTGAAAGTATTATTTTTTGAATTGTTCAGCTAATACTGAGCGTCGTTGCTGCATGAGTCCTTGAGTCTCACCCGCTACAGTATCTTCATACCCTTCTTTTATGAATTGTTTGGATGGTGTGTTCGGCACTAGCCGCTTTAAACGAGGTGAATTGTAGGTACCGCTAATGGTATAAATCGTTGGGCCTGAACCTGTATTGATCGTGACATCGTTACCATCAAAATCAAACGAGGTACTGATGAAACGATAGTTCATCATCACACCATCATCGGAAAGTGTAAGAATATCTGTTTTGTAAGGTGGAGCACCAATCTCGATCCATGTGCCATGGACGTTACTTGGGCTTACAGATTTTTGGTAGGCTTGGTAGCCAAAATAGCCGACGGAGAGGGCAATCATAAAGCCAGCCATTAAGAAGGCGTAGAGTAACGAATTGGCCAATATATCGCTGCTTTTCGTGGTATTTTTAGCCATTATCTCTTCATTTTAGTTACTCATACTGGTGATGATTCTATAAAATAAAACGATAGGTTGCAAAGGTTCTTATAAGAGTTAGAAGCAGGATCGAATGTTCTTTTGAATCAAACTGCCTCAGTGATTTTTTACCCACACATTCAGTCTTCATGCTTTGTTAAGGAATATTTACTTAGAATGATTAGGTTGTATACCCAATGTCACGCCTAAAATGATTTCATCTCGAACGAAATTTAACTTCGAAAGGTCAACAGATCCTAAGCTATATTCATTTATTTCTTGTAGGACAGTCTCGAATTGGTTAAAACAATTAGCACCTAAATTTACGCATAGGCTTATTCGTTGAGCCTAGTAATGCAATTTTGAGATAACAAGGAAGTACAATGATTAAAGAAAATACATACTTTGAAGGCGGTGTTAAGTCGTTAGCGTTTAACCAGTCTGGTGCTGATGTGAGTGTTGGTGTGATGGCCGCTGGTGAATACACATTCGGTACTGCAGCTCCGGAAAAGATGACTGTTGTTAAAGGTGCTTTAATTGTAAAGCGTGTTGGCGATGACGATTGGACTACATTCCAATCTGGTGAGTCTTTTGACGTTGCGGGTGACTCTTCATTCGATTTACAGGTTAAAGAAGCGACAGCTTACCTGTGTGAATACTTGTAGGAAGGCCTGAGTTCGTTCATCTCTGGCTTAATAGAAAAAACCACGCTCTAGGAGCGTGGTTAAATAAGTGATAATAACCGGCAGTGGATAGTGTCACTTGTTTTTACAGTCATCAAATGGATGACCAAATTGTTGTTCGTTGCAAAATCTCTTCAATCTTTAACTTCAATTCAAAGCTAAAAGCGCAAAGACGTCGTCAATTAGTAAGTCTCAAAAACGCCATTGTTGTAGTCCTGAATCGTCTGTTCAATTTCTTCCATCGAGTTCATGACAAACGGACCATAGTGCACAACAGGTTCATTAATCGGCTCACCAGAAAAAATCAGTACACCTGAATCTTCTAAACTACTCAAAGACAGCAAGTCAGCTTTAGTGAGTAACGCAAGTTGACCTTGGTTGATGACTTTATCACCGATCTTAATACTGCCTCGGTACACGTAAGTCATGGCATTGTGATTAACATCTATCCCTAATGTTATTTTTTGCCCAGAATGAGATCGCCAATCCGCTACGCTTAACGGCACACCTGTTTGTTGCAGTGGGCCTTGCGTTCGTAAAGCCTCTATATCATGGTCAGCTAGGTTATGCAGTTCGAATACACCAGCAATAACTCTCAATAAACCATTTTGTTCACTTTGATGCTCCGCGATGCTTTCATTTTGGAAGTCGTGATATTGCGCTGGTTGCATTTTGTGTGTTGCAGGCTGGTTTATCCAAATCTGAAATCCATGAAGTACACCTTCTTCCATCATTGGCATTTCGCTGTGAATCACACCACGACCCGCGGCCATCCACTGTGCACCACCGCTGCGAAGCTCTCCAACATTCCCCATGTGATCTTTGTGCTGGAAGTGACCTTGCAGCATGTAAGTGAGCGTTTCTATCCCACGGTGAGGATGTGGAGGAAAGCCGCCAACATAATCTTTGCTTTCATCCGACTTAAGTTCATCAATCATTAAAAATGGAGAGAAACGCGTGTTATTGAAACCAGCAAGTCTTTGTATTTTTACGCCATCACCATCGGAGGTAGCGTGTGCTGCAATCACATGATCTACTGCTCTTACACTCGTCATTTTGAAATCCTCATAAACTTGAATAGCTGTAGTTTATGTAATTTGATTTAAAAAGAAGATGGCACAGTGTTGAGTGACTTATTCGAAAATTTTGAACAGGTAAGAATATGAAATTATGTCTATACTTGAATAGAGAGCAGACCGCCAAGGAGGCCGCTATGGCAGTACAGCAAAAACATGGCGAAAGGCAAGGTCGGATGGGCTTTGATAACGATTTTACAACGGAGCAAGGTCAGCGTTTTACAGAGGTTGCGAATAAAGCGGTTAAGCGCCGTGTTAGAAAGCACCAAGCAGATGGGCCTTTTATACACTCGGCCAAGCAAGCCGCTTTTAAAACCGTTGCTAAATCTAAGAACGAAAACCGAAATTTAGTACGACAAGTCGTATGGATTATTGTTATTGGCTTAGTGAGTTTATGGGCCATGTATATGGCAGGCTAGCGTGGACGCGTTTTTAATAACGTAACATTGTTCCCTTCGACCTTCGCTTCAAGACAACCTTCAAGCTCAGATGATTCCGATTCTGAGAAGGCGAGGTTCGTTGGTAGCTCTTCTATCAAGGTTGATACGGGATTATCGTGATAATAAGCGTATCGATTTTTTCCTGAATGTTTGGCAACATACATCGCTTTATCAGCACATCTCGTCAGCTCATGTAATTCTTGAGCATCTTGCGGGTACAACGAAACCCCAACACTGAGTGTCAATTCCTTGATTCTCTCGTTTGTCTGGCAACCACTTTCGAATAGCCCACAAATCCGGTCTAAAATACCGTCTAGATCTTTGCGAGTTGGTACATCGTAGAGCATCAAAACAAACTCATCTCCAGCAAAGCGCGCAATCGAATAATCGTATTCATGACTTACCCTGTCTCTGGTTCGGATGTTGTTGCTCAAACGATTCGCAAAATGCTGCAAAACACTGTCTCCGACGTCGTGCCCGTAGCTATCATTAATGCCTTTAAAGTCATCTATGTCCAAAAAAACTAATGCAGTCAGTGAGCGTTCACTATCCACTGTCGCAAGTTTTTCTGTCGCCCAGCGTTCAAAGCTCCAACGGTTTGCCAAGCCTGTTAGTTGATCTCTATAGGCCAGATCTTCAATCCCCTCTTTATATAGGCGTTGAATATAACTGACGGCTTTTGTGTAGTAATAAGCTGATGTGTGACATACCAAGCTCATTGTAAATAAGCTAAGAATAAATCGGTGTGAGCTGCTAAAAGGTAAAGAAAAGCTGCTAGGCATCGCTGTAATCAAGGTGCTGATAAATACACAAAATGAGGTACTGAATATAATGCCAATTCTAAAATCGTTTATGAAAATAACGGCAGCCAAAATCGGGTAGAGCCAAAGTGTCCGCTCGGGAATGGCGTGACTGTACAAGAATAGGATGACTCCTTGAACGAGCAGAACACCACTTAGAATCAATTCTGAATACTCAGCGGCAGTGACTTTTTTTACGTAAAATGCATTGGAGATAGCAATAAGTGCAAAACACAGTTCGAAAATTGACAGCGTGTAATGCTGACCTTGGAAGTAAGCCCAAGTGTAGAATGTGAATAACGCAGCGGCAGCCAGTGAAAAGGAGTGGACAATTTTTTGCTTGCGAGTGGATCGTATGTCCGCCATTTCTTCTAGGTGTCTGCCGACGAGCCTTTTCATGTGATTTGTGCCAAAAATTTTGATAATTGATGTTAATAGTAGATGAAATAAAACTCATAGCAGAGTGTTAGTGACCTTTTTAGTGTGACTACTATCAAGGTTTCATATTTAAATGATGAGTGATTCACAATAAATAGTGATGCGAGTCACTAACGGTGCAGATGTATCCGAGAGTGAAACAATCAAGGTTCTAGTTGCAGGAAGTTACTTGGCTATTATCTACTTGCTTTCCAATACGTGACTCAACATAGTTTGTAGATAGCTAATGTTTATAGATACCTAAATTTGATAGAGGCTCATAATGTTAATTACCTTTAGTTGCAAAGCTCATGCTAGCGTCACGATGTTTGGTGAAGTCGGTCTTCAGTTCATTAAGATGCTTGGACATAGTGGCACTATCCCAGGAGCAATTGATGCATCAGAGGTTTCTCAAGCGTTAAGCAATTTGCGTGCTGCGATCGCCGCTGAGCAGAGCAAGCTGGTAGAGCAAGAAAATGCCGATGATGACAGTGAAGAAGCAGTTGTTGAAGCGCCTGTTAATATCGGTAGCCGAGCTTTCCCGTTAGTTGAACTATTGAAAGCGGCCATTAAAGACGAATGCGAAGTGATGTGGGAAGACGGCAGCGGTAAGCGATTGTAAGAGTATTCGAGCTCTTCGAATCAGAAAACAAACGTTTTCATAGGTTGACTAATAAATGCAAACTGAAACAATAAGTCGCATTTATAGAAGTGTGTTGATCTAAAGGGAATTTGATGAGCTCTTATTCTCACGTTCGCAGTTACGCCAGTTTATTCAGTGTCTTATCGTTGGCGTTTGCATCAGCTCCGAGTGCCGCTGATATGTCAACAACGCCCGTCATTGGTGGCGTGTTTAGCTCCAGTGAAGTGTTGAAAAATCAGGTGCTTTCAAGCCTAAGTTATTCTGCCAAACTCACTCGTGATGCAGCTCTTTTCACCATTGGTGGCGTTACATTAGATGCGTATATTCTCGCTCTCCCTTTAGATGTCAAAACCAAAGCCAGAGTCGTTGCTCAGTTATCTAACCCGACGTACTCAATTCCTTTGGGTTATTTTCTCTATAGTTATTACGACCGCTATTCAGGCTTGGGCAGTGAAGATGTGTTCAAATCTTACTTGTCGACGGTTTATGATAAGCAGGCGCTAAAGGGCTTTGAACATAGCCTTTATCATGTTGGAGATAAGCCAACCTCAGAGCATCACGAGCCAGATACCTCGACTGAAGCAACGGGACATCATGAAGGTATTCGTATCGATGAACAGTTCATTGCCAACATGGTGATTATCTACGATGCGTTATTCGAAATTGGTGTTTGGCAGGATATGGACACGCTCCCTGCGAATTACACATACTTAACCAATAGCCCTGAAGATCTAGCGATCATCGCTCAGATTCAACCGATCATCGTTGATTTGATCGGTAAAGCGGCATTGGGAATGGATGACGGCGACATGAAGTCTGCAATGTTGGCGATTGCAGAAGATGGTAAACCAGAAAACGCTGATAAGCCGAATAACAAAGCACAAGCTCTTACCATCACGCTTATTGATTTTGTGCGCTTAAACTTGCTGAAAGCCTACCGACAGTTTGTGTTTAAAGAAGAACGCGCAGCAGCGCTAGATGATTGGATGCAGCAAGCGTTCAGTGACCAGCCTGATGCGCTCATTCAGTTCTTAGATTCCCAACAGCACAAACGTTTTGCAGTTCAAGTGACGGTCGATGGTTTACAGCAAGGATTGATCGAAGGTTTGGTCGATGATAATGCGCCTTTCATTTCAGTGGCTTACCAAAATCATAAAAACCGAGCGCAATACAAACCTCAGCTAGAAAAGGTCATTGAGCCAGAACATCAACAACAGGTGAGGTTCATGGAAGTTCTGTCTGAACAAACCTACCGTGATCCGAATTATCTTCCGTTCTTCAAAAATCTCTATCAAGAGCATCGAGACAATATTAGCCGAGTGGGTATCTCTTCAACTCCCACAATCAGTGTACGTAACCTACCTATCATTAAAACGGGCGCGAAAGTATCGGGGCAAGGTGGTACGGGTATCCCTAATTTCCACTTTGTTGACCGAGAGATCGACCGAGCTTATTACTTCTTCGGCAATGATGCCCTGCAGTTGGATGTGTTGATGGCGAACAACAAGGTGCAGACCATGTTTGATCGCCTTGATTACCTTAAAACGCTGAACTGCAACGCCCAATTCGATTGGAATGCTCATACCACTTATGATGGGTTAGTGAACCTAGGCTTGGGTGAGTCACTGCGTGATTATGGTGAGAAACGTTGTGTGAAAGAGCTTCAAGAACGTTCAGAAGTCGAAGTGGTTTTGCAAGAAAAGCGTCAAGCCTTGATAGAAGATATTGAAGCGTACCAGTCTATATCTAGCTTTGATTTTTTCACTAAGTTTTCAAAGAGAACTCAGGTTAAACAGTCGATCACTCAGTTTGCCGAGTTAGATGGAAAAGGGATGCCAGACTACACCTTGGTTTATAACCCATGGCCGGATCACTTCGCACACTTTACCGGTCCTTTTAGTGACGAAATTCTGATGCCGACTGGAGAGCTCAACCGACTGGACTATTGGATTCGCCAGATTGAAGCGACCTACCGCAGTGCAGGCGTTTACGATAAAACGCTATGGGGCATGGCCGGGGATCATGGTTTAACGCCGGTGTTCTACGCGCTCAATCCCGAAAAGCAGGTGTTTGAAGGCTTACAAGCAGAGCTAGAGTATCCAATTGTGGTTAAGAAAATATCTTCAGACGAGGGGGAAGGGCCTAAAATCACCAATGCTCTAAGCTATCCAAGCTCGAAAGAATTGGATGTGGTGGTCGCCTCTACTGCTGGTGGTAACTTTATGATGGACTTCTTTAATTCGGCTAAAGGGTGGCAGGTTCAGCCGGTTTACCAAGAACTCACGCAGTGGTCTCCGATTGCAGCGCCAGCTGGTCAGAATATCGACATCATTAATCAGATAGCGCAACGCTTGCCTGAAAGTCTTGAGTATATGGTCGTAAGAGAAAGCACATGTGATCAACAACGTTGCGCTGTTCGTGTGATTGGCAATCGTGATTTAAAACGGGTCGATGAATTGATCACACGTGAAGGTGACAAGCTTTTCTATGAGTCATTGGAAGATAACCGAGCGCCGATTTTGCTCAATACGCAAAGGTTAAATCCATACCTAGCATCACCAAGCGAAGCTGATTTTTCACAGTACTCTCTATTAGTAGAAAAATGTATTAATCGAGCGGTTAAGGCGGATGTGACAACGTGGTGTAGCAGTGCTGAGTGGACTTCATTGACGCAACCAACGCCTCGACCAGATTCAGTGAATCAACTGGCTAATATTTACCTTGAAGATAGGGCTGGCACGGTTAACTTGTTCCCTAAAGCGGGAATTGGTTACAACACTAAGGTGCCGGGTCGTCATGCTGGTGAGGATTACTTAGAGAAAGATGCCTTCATCGGATTCTGGGGAGCGCCAATTGGCGATAACTCTCAGCAACTGAAAATCGAAGCTAATGGCTCTTTGGCTCCAACGCTGTTTGAGTATTTGACCGGAGAACCTGTGATCGAAGGTGAGAACGGTTGGGGTTTTCCGTCGTTGCTGAATAAGTTGGATGTGTCTAAGAATAATTAAACTCTATTATTTATCGTTTAGGTTACGATACCGTAAAGCGAATCTAATGTGGCTTTTATTAGCCACTTTAGACTTCAATCAACTGCTCAATACAATCGATGTTTAGTTTGCTTGGGGCTCCTATTAAATACCTTAACTAACGACTCCTTTCCAATACCTCTTCACGACATAACACATTTTAAATAAAGTGATGCTGTTCACGCTTTCTTGACTCCCAATTCTGAACTAAGAATTTTTCCTAGTTATTCTAAGACCCTCTCTCATGCGGTCGCTTTTTAGACTCCTTATTATTTCATCATCGAATTGCAAAGAGTGCATGGTCAGTAATGTTCCGTGCAGACCTCATCAATAATAAGAGAGTTCACAATGTTAAAGTTCCTAGATCAGGTTAGAAAACCGACGCTGGATCTTCCGGTCGAAACTAGAAGAAAAATGTGGTTTAAACCATTCCTACAATCGTACCTAGTCGTATTCATTGGCTATTTGACCATGTATTTAATCCGTAAGAACTTCAATGTCGCGCAAAACGACATGATTTCTACTTATGGATTATCAATGACCGATCTAGGTCTTATTGGTCTTGGTTTTTCAATTACTTATGGTATTGGTAAAACGGTTGTTTCCTACTACGCGGATGGCAAAAACACCAAGCAGTTCCTGCCATTCATGCTTATCCTATCTGGTCTTGCCATGTTGGGCTTTAGCTTCAGCTTGGGTGGCGGCAGCGCTAGCTTATTCATGATGGTTGCCTTCTACGCATTGAGTGGTTTCTTTCAAAGTACCGGTGGTCCTTCAAGTTATTCGACTATTACTAAATGGACGCCTCGTAATAAGCGTGGGTCGTATTTAGGTCTTTGGAACATGTCACACAACGTAGGTGGTGCAGGTGCTGCTGGTGTAGCGCTGTTTGGCGCTAACTACTTTTTTGATGGCAACGTAATTGGTATGTTCGTGTTCCCATCGATCATCGCGATTGTGGTTGGTTTTATTGGGATGCGTTTTGGTAACGACTCTCCAGAAGCATACGGTTTAGGTACAGTTGAAGAGTTGTTTGACGAAGAAATCAGCGAAGAAGATACTATTGCTGAAGAAAATCAAATGACTAAGAAAGAGATCTTTGTTGAATATATCCTTAAAAACAAAGTGATCTGGTTACTCTGCTTCGCGAATATCTTTTTGTACATTGTTCGTATCGGTATCGATCAATGGTCTACCGTTTATGCGTATCAAGAGTTAGGTCTATCAAAAGAAACGGCTATTTCAGGCTTTACTCTGTTTGAAGTTGGCGCTCTGGTCGGTACATTAATGTGGGGTTATTTATCAGACCTTGCTAACGGACGTCGTGCTTTAGTTGCTTGTGTATCGCTTGGACTGATTATTGTATCTCTAGAGTTTTATCAGCATGCAACGAGCGAGTTCATGTACCTAGCATCACTATTCGTACTTGGCTTCCTAGTATTCGGTCCTCAGCTGTTGATTGGTGTTGCTGCGGTAGGCTTTGTTCCTAAGAAAGCAATCAGTGTGGCTGATGGCGTGAAAGGCACATTTGCTTACCTAATTGGTGACAGTTTTGCCAAACTTGGCCTAGGCATGATTGCAGACGGAACGCCTATTTTCGGCTTAACAGGTTGGAAAGGGACATTTGCAGCACTCGATACTTCTGCTGCCATTTGTATTGTTTTACTGCTGTTCGTTGCTATTGCGGAAGAGAAGAAGATTCGTCACGCGAAGAAGATGCACCTAGCGGCTCAAAACGCGTAGCTTGTCTGAGTACTTGTTCTCGCGCATTTGTTGTCGCAAAGAGAGTTTCGGGTAGATAGTTTCACGTGATTTATTGGTTTAAAGCACGTGAGATCATACCAATCGTTAGTTCGATTCAGTATCATCTCTACCAATAAACTTAATTTTAGATAGCTCCTGTTGGGGCTATTTTTCTTTCTCACTCTTAATTTTGGTTAATATCATGATTAATGTTGCGCTTGTTGATGACCACGTCATTGTTCGATCTGGCTTCGCTCAATTACTCAGTCTTGAAACTGATATAACGGTCGTGGGGGAGTTTAACTCTGCGGCAGAAGCGCGCCTCGGACTGCCAAGTTGTCACCCTGATATCGTTATCTTGGATATTTCAATGCAAGATGAAAGTGGCCTGAGCTTATTGGAAGAGATTCCATCTGGCATTGCTAGTATTATGTTGAGCGTACATGACTCTCCGGCGATGGTTGAAAAGTCATTAGAGTTAGGAGCTAAAGGTTATCTCAGTAAACGCTGTAGCCCTGATGAGTTAATTCAGGCCGTACACACGAGCGCAAATGGCGGCTGCTACCTTACGCCAGATATCGCCATAAAACTTGCGACACCAATGAAGAATAAAGCCTCGTTAAATCAGCTCACCCGCAGGGAAAGCGAAGTGTGCCAGTTATTGGCGACAGGGCTCGACGTGAAATCTATTGCTGTCGAGTTAGGGGTTAGCCATAAAACGGTACATGTGCACCGTGCCAATGCCATGGACAAACTCAATGTTAAGAACAACGTTGAGTTAGCTAAATTGTTCGCTCAAGACCAGTACTAATGCGTTCTTATCTAGCCACCTCCTTATGCGGGGTTTTTATGGCTGGCTGTGCATGGTTCTGTTTATGGGTTATTGCCTTCTATTTCATTAATGACCCTGAGTTAGCCATTCTGCTTTTCCCATTCTCACTCCGGTTAGGAATGACGCTGCACACTCGCACTCACTATTGGCCTGCTATCTATATTGCAGAGTGGGGGCTCGCGATTGCCCTAGCTCTCCTACTTGATGAACCTCAATGGCTGACGATACTAATCGCCAGTGGACTAAGTATTCCAGCCACTCTAATTGCCAAACGTTATTATTCTGGTGACCTGAATCGTCACTTGTTGGTGATGGCGAGCTTAATCATGGTCACAGCACTCATCAATGTTGCCGCGGTCAGTTCTCATGTTCCGGCTGTTTACATGGTGTGGTTGGTGAGCACCACAGGTGGTTTGATGTTAGTGCCGATGTGTTATCTGGTATGGAATTACCTATTCCAAAACAAGTGGGCGCCACTGAGCTCTTACTTAATCAACAATGTCATTGAGTTCAAAATCCGTCACATCGCTTTATACAGCCTCTTGTTGGTCGTCAGTATTTTGATACAAACCAGTTTGCCAGATGAGCTAAGGCGCTTCGCCCCGTTCTGTATGGCTATCCCTATTATCTTGCTCGCCGTTCGTTATGGATGGCAAGGCGCCTTGCTCGCTACCCTGCTAAATAGCGTCGCGTTGATTGCAGCCCACAGTGGCACGTCCAAACTCGAAATTACTGATTTACTCTTGTCTCTTTCCGCTCAGACCATCACAGGTATTTTGCTTGGTTTAGCTGTTCAAAAACAAAAAGATCTCAACTCGAAATTACGCAGTGAGCTCTCTAGGAATCAAAACCTTTCCCGTCAGCTAATCACGGCTGAAGAATCGGTTCGTCGTGATATTGCCCGTGAGTTACATGATGAGATAGGCCAGAACATCACGGCAATTCGGACTCAAGCGAGCATTATCAAACGTGTCGATGCGGCTGAAATGAGCGTTCGCTGTGCTGGTACGATTGAATCATTGTCGTTGAATGTTTATGACACCACTAAGCGTTTGCTAACAAAGCTAAGACCAAAAATGTTGGACGACCTTGACCTGAAGGACTCCGTTGAACAGCTCATACGGGAAATGGAGTTTTCAGATCACGGCGTTGATATCCAGCTAAATTGGCACGGTGACTACTCATGTTTGAGTGACACGCTCAAGGTTACTCTCTTCCGACTGTGCCAAGAGTCTTTAAACAATGCCCACAAATATGCTGAAGCAAGTGAAATTAGAATAGAACTGATTCTAGATGATCAAGCTTATCTTCGAATTACAGACAATGGTGTTGGTTTTACAGCGCAGGATCTTCTCAAAGGAATGGGTGTTCGTGGTATGCAAGAGCGTGTTCAGGCGCTCGGTGGCAAGATGGCAATCAACGCTAATGACTCTTCTTCGGGTACTAATATCAGCGTTACATTACCTAAAGTGTGAGAACGAATATGTTTGGATTTCTGCGCTCAACAACGTCAAAAAGTCATACTCTAAGCGATGATGAGGTCAATCAGCGTTATCGTTATTGGCGTCTTCACATCATGATAGGAATGTATGTCGGCTATGCAGGTTTTTACTTCACTCGTAAAACCTTTAATTATGCCGCGCCAGCCATGATCACCGATCTTGGCTTAGACAAAGGCGATATCGGCTTGATTGGCACGCTCTTTTATCTTTCTTACGGCTTAGCTAAGTTTATTTCAGGCACCATATCGGATCGGTCGAACCCGCGTTACTTCATGGGGCTCGGCCTAATCGCGACAGGCTTGATCAATATCGCGTTTGGTTTTTCTAGTTCGTTGGCGGCTTTTATATCGCTTTGGGTGCTTAATGCATGGTTCCAAGGCTGGGGCTGGCCATCGTGTTCCAAGTTATTGACGACCTGGTATTCTCGCTCCGAAAGAGGCTTTCGCTGGGCTATATGGAATACAGCACACAACGTTGGTGGGGCATTGATTCCTATTCTCGTCGGCTATCTAACTCTCCAATACAGTTGGCGATCTGGGTTCATATGGCCGGGTGTGATTGGTGTTTTTATTGGTCTTATCGTCTGTTTGCGCTTACGTGATAAGCCCACGACCATGGGGCTTCCGACGGTAGGGAAGTGGCGCAATGACCATCTAGAATTGGCGCAAGAGAGCCATGGGCAAGGGTTAAGCTATCGAGAGATCCTGAAAGCCTATGTGTTCAGCAATAAGTACATTTGGCTGCTCGCCTTTAGCTATGTGTTGGTTTACATCGTAAGAACGGCAGTTAACGACTGGGGCAATTTATATCTCACCGAAGAGCACGATTATAGTTTGATAAACGCCAACGCTGCGTTGTCTCTGTTTGAGATTGGCGGTTTCGTTGGTTCACTTGTTGCTGGATGGGGATCGGATAGGCTGTTTGGTGGTAACCGTGGTCCCATGAATATCCTGTTCGCGATTGGTATCTTCCTCTCGGTATCCGCTTTATGGCTTATGCCTCTAACCAACTTTGTGTTTCAAGCGGCTGGGCTGTTTTGTGTAGGCTTTTTTGTGTTTGGCCCTCAAATGCTAATAGGTATGGCTGCCGCGGAATGCTCACATAAAGACTCCGCAGGAGCTGCGACAGGCTTTGTTGGCTTATTTGCCTATATGGGTGCAGCACTTTCTGGCTACCCATTAGCGCTCGTTCTAGAAACTTATGGTTGGAGTGGGTTCTTCATTACCATCTCGACTTGTGCGGCCGTTATTGGCTTGCTGCTACTGCCTTTCCTACAAGCCCAATCGCCTCAGAAAAGTGCAGAGGTTCGCTCTGGCTTTTAAGGGATTTCTTCGTAAATAAGATAGCTGCTAATGGTCCTCTGGTTATTATGCAGCTACCCTATCTTCAGCGTTTTTTATACGTAGCATTCAAATGTGACTCTTTTCACGCTTTTCATGGTTCTCACCTGTTTCTAAGAATTTTTCCTATTGCGTCTAAGACCTCATCTCATGTGGGTTCTAGCTGCTCTCTGTAGTCTTTCTAATTATTTACGTTATTAGAAATTAGCTCTCTGAATTGTGTTCAAAGGGCTCACTACGGAAAACGCCATGTCACTCAGCCACTTCTCAGAATACTCATTTTTCCCAATGGAAAACACCATCCAAAATTATGCATGGGGGAGTATTTCTTCGATACGTGAACTGTTTGGCTTTAAGAATGAGTCACAAGAGCCGCAAGCGGAAGTTTGGATGGGAGCGCATCCAAAAGGTTGCTCAATGGTTAAGCTTGACCAACATTTGGTGCCTCTCTCTGAGCTGATTAACAAGAATAAACCCGCTTATTTATCTACTGATATTGCGCAGGAGTTCGGTGAACTGCCGTTCTTGTTTAAGATCTTGGCAGCGGAAAAAGCGCTATCGGTCCAGGTCCACCCAAACAAGCACCAAGCCGAGTTAGGCTTTGCGAGAGAGGAGCAAGCAGGAATCCCTCTGACTGCAGGGCATCGTAATTACAAAGACTCTAACCATAAACCTGAATTGGTTTACGCGATCACTGAATACCAAGCGATGAATGGCTTTCGAGAATTTAACGAAATATTAGGTTTGTTCAGAAGATTAGACTCTAGCGTGCTCGCTGGCTTGATTGAAGAGTTTGGGACCCACCTTGACTCTCTAGGTTTAGAAGCGTTTTTCCGTGATCTATTAACGCTTAATGACCAATGTAAACATCAAGCACTAGAGCAACTTCTGACTTACGCAGAGGCTCACCAAGATCAAACAGAATTTGCATTGATCATTGAACTTAGCCATCAGTACCCGAACGATATCGGTCTGTTTTGTGTTCTGCTGCTTAACTTGATCACACTAAAGCCAGGTGAAGCGATGTATTTGAATGCGAACACTCCGCACGCTTATATTAAAGGTACCGGGCTTGAGATTATGGCAAATTCAGACAACGTGCTACGAGCAGGTTTAACGCCAAAACACATTGATGTCGCTGAGTTAGTCGCCTGCACAAAATTCATGCCAATTCCGTTCGAAGGCTTGTTGTTAGAGCCATCAAAACTGGGTAAATGTGATTGTTATGATATCCCGGTCAGTGACTTCAATTTCAATATCTTTCATCGTCCTCATCAAGAAGAAGTTATCACAAGTGGCGCTGAAATTTTAATGGCAATAGATGATGACCTAGTGCTAATGAGTCAGAAAGGCGAGCACTTAACCCTCACCAAAGGGCAATCGGTATTTATCCCAGCTTATATTGGCCATTACGAATTGAGCAGCAAAGGGCGAGTGGCGAGAGCGTTTAATTAGCGAAGTCGCTTCTAGTTTAAATAGAGAGTCATCCCCACGAAATTAGTATCACTATCATCAACAATTTGGTAGCCAAGCGCCTGATAAAAACTGATGGCGCGGGTGTTACTTCTAAAGCTCGACAGAGTGACTTGGTTTCGTTGCTCTTGATGGGCTTTTTCGTGGATGCGTGACATGACTTTTTTACCAAGAGACTGATCTTGGTATTGATGGGAAATGATCAGAAGGTGAACATGGTATGCGTTGTCATAAGGCTTAAAACACACAAGTCCAACCCTTTGTTTTCCTAGGTATACCCAATGAAACCAAGAGGGATTGTACTCGTTTAAAAGTCGTTGACGTTGGAAGTCGTCATCCCATCCGAAAACGCTATCAACGTGGATGAAAAGCCCTTGCTTAACACACGCAAACAGTTCTTCGAATTCGAGATTTGAAACGAGCTGGAATTGTATGTTCTCTTCTTCTATTGTCACTCTGCTCACTTCCTTATCAAACGCTTTCGAATAAGCAAACAGTAACATAATTGAAGAAGCCGAATTAGCTTAGATTTGCGCTGTTATGAAACCAAAAAGCCATGCGTAGTGCATGGCTTAGAATAAAGTATCGGATTGATTTTTCTATACGATCTTAAGCGCGTGATGGCGCGTGAGCTGTTTGTGTAGCGAGTCTTTTAGCTCCATGCGTTCTACTTTGAGGTTGTGCATGCTGTCGTCATCGATAGGGCTGCCAGAGATTTCTAGCTGACGGATGTCGTAGTCGAGTTGGTGGTATTTCTGCATGTCTGCTTTGAATTTTTCGTCGTCGTGGTTGAGCTGAACAATGTCTAATTTAAGATCTGGGAAATCTAAGATAAAGGCATGGTTTTCATTGAGCATTGGCACTTCCTCTCTAGTCGGATTTTTAGGGCGTGTTGATCTTTCGAGCTTGTTTTTGCGGCGAATTGCTGGGTATTTCTACAAGGCAGAGGCTTTGATGTGTAGCTAGCCTACATGAGAGGCCGATAACGTAGTAGAAATAACCAGCAAACGCTGCCCGAAGGGTTCGGCTAAAAGCGTTTTACTCTTTGTTAAGGGAGATTTGCTTAGAATGACTAGGCTACTTCTCCCTCGCCGCGATTAAAACGCTTTTATCTCGAACAAAATCCAACCGCGGAAGGTCAACACGCCCTGACAGTATAGAAGCAATTTATCGAAAGAAATGTGGTTCAAAACACAAAGCCGTAAAGCGATCAAAAAAGGGCACAAACTCGAGGAATCATCTTCGAACTTGCGCCCTTTTTTGTGTATATAGCTAACTATTTATAGTTATATGTTTGGAACTATGCGTGTTGAAAGTAGAAAGCTTACTTCGCTTTCTTACCAGAGCGTTGCTGCTCTTTGTGTGCAAGCTTCTCTTTCTTACGTTGATCGATAAGGTGAGCAGCATCGCCGCCTACGTGGGTTTCGCCACGAGCATTCGACAATTGAACTTGTTTTTCACGTTCGCGGAAACGGGCTTTCTGCTCGTCGCTGTGCTTATCAATACACTTAGGGCAGCTTACGCCTTTCTCGAAGTGCTCAGATGCTTTGTCTTCGTCTGTGATTGGCAGGCGACAAGCGTTACACACGTCGTAGCCGCTCTTCTCTAGCTGGTGGTTAACTGCAACACGACCATCAAATACGTAGCAGTCGCCTTCCCACATGCTCTCTTCTTCTGGTACTTCTTCTAGGTACTTAAGAATGCCGCCTTCAAGGTGGTAAACCTCATCAAAGCCTTGCTCTTTCATGTAGGCTGTTGATTTTTCGCAACGAATACCGCCAGTACAGAACATCGCGACTTTCTTGTGCTTCTTAGGATCAAGATTTTCTTCAACGTACTGAGGGAATTCACGGAAGGTTTCTGTGTTTGGGTTTACAGCATTTTTGAATGTGCCGATGTCCACTTCGTAGTCGTTACGGGTATCAACCAGAATTACATCAGGATCAGAAATCAGAGCGTTCCACTCGTTTGGTTTCACGTAAGTGCCGACAACGTGGCGTGGGTCGATACCCTCAACGCCCATGGTTACGATCTCTTTCTTGAGCTTAACCTTGGTGCGGTTGAATGGTTGTTCTTCGTTGAACGACTCTTTGTAAACAACATCAGCCAAACGAGAATCTTGTTTGAACCATTTAAGAAGAGCGTCGATAGATTCGCGCTTACCTGCAACGGTACCGTTGATACCTTCACTCGCAAGTAGCAAAGTACCGCGGATTTGGTTGGCTTCTAACACGTCAGTGAGTGGCTGGCGAATTTCTTGGTAATCATCAAGTGCTACGAATTTATACAGAGCACATACAACATATTGAGACATGGTTTTTCCTTTCTGCGAGCTGGAACGTAAATCCAGAGCGTTGCCTTTTATGATACAGACTGAGTTTGATTTACTCAGGTTTGCCCATATTGGCTTATTAAAATCCGCCGCAGTATAACCAAGCCAAGGAAGGACAAAAACCAACCAAAAGTAGGGCTATTTATCATTTCAATTTGTATGGTTTATGGACTAAGAAATGCAATGAAACTGTTTTATCAGGTTCGAATTACGACGCGTATTCCCAAACCCAAAAGGCCCTGCTGTAAAAATACAGCAGGGCCTGGTATCTAGTCCGTTTACTTAATCAGCGATTACGCTTGGTTCAGTACTTCCGCTAAGCGTTTCACAGCTTCCGTCAATTCTTCTGGGTTGGCGTTAGTGAAGTTTAGGCGCAGTGCGGCTTTTGCTTCATCGGCCTTTGGATAAAATACTGGGCTTGGTACAACCGCCACACCATTCGATAATAGAGTTTTAGCCAGTTCAAAGGTGTCGCACTCTGGGATTTCTACCCAAATGAACATCCCGCCATCTACGGCTTTTAACACGCAATCTGCAGGCAGTTGTTTTTCGAGCTCTGAAAACAGAACCTCATAACGAGACTTGTATAGCGTGCGAATGTTTTCCATATGCACGCCAAAGTCTTCATGTTTTAGAAGGCCAACAAGCAGCGCTTGCATGGGTACACTTGAGTGCAAGTCTGCGCCTTGCTTCACTTTGATCAGTGGCTCAAGGTAGCTGCGTTTGCCTGTTACCGCGCCAATACGTAGACCTGGCGATGCAATCTTAGAGAATGAACGAAGAACGATAGAGTTATCAGGGCAGAATGAAGAAACCAATGGCAGTTCCGTACCAGTGAAACGTAGCTCACGGTATGGTGCATCTTCAATGAATGCCACGTTGTATTTGATGCACAGTTCAGCGACTTTTTGACGAGTTTCTGTTGCCCAGCACACACCTGTTGGGTTGTGGAAATCAGGCACGGCATAGAACATCTTCGGTGATTGCTGTGCAAAGCACGTTTCCAGTTCGTCTAGGTTCGGGCCAAATTCAGTTTGAGACACGGTCGCAATGTTTGCTTGAACTAAGCCAAACACTTGCATCGCACCCAAGTAGCTTGGCGCTTCCATCACAACCACATCATTCGGATCAACATACGCTCGTGCAATCAAATCCAAACCTTGCTGAGAACCGGTACAGATCATTGCTGTGTGAGTCTCTGGCAATTGGTAGCTTTGCGTAAGGTGATCAAGCAACGGGCCGTAACCCGCAGTCGAGCCGTATTGGAAAACTTCAGGCATGTTCGCTAAGTTTTCTAGCGTTGGCTTCATTAAATCGATAGGGAATGTTTTCTCGTCCGGTAAACCACCGGCCAATGAGATGACATTTGGATCGCTTGCGGCTGCGAGGATCTCTCGAATGTATGAAGATTGAATCTGTTGTAATGACTGTGCGATTTCCATGTGTTGTGTCTCGTCGTTTTTCGTTTTTATTCTATCGCTTGATATTACACGGCAATTGTAAAAACAAGCGTGTCCGTTTATGCTCTTAAACATGTCCATTTATGCTATTTAAACGATGTCACGACAACACTTATCCCGAATCAATGATGTTTTGTTCCATATTCATCAAGACATCAGCCAACCTCTGTCGGCAAAAGCGCTCTCCGAGATTGCGGCTTATTCAGAACAACACTTCCACCGCACCTTCAAAAGCGTGGTTGGGGAGTCGTTACATCAGTACATTCGACGCACTCGAATGGAGTATGCAGCCAATCAATTGATGTTCGATACCAGCTCGTCTGTGGTTGAGATCGCCCATAAATGTGGCTTTAGTTCGGTGTCATCTTTCAGCCGAGCATTCAAAGCGACCTTTAACATGTCACCGGGAGAATGGCGTAAACACGACTTACAGATAGCAGAAAAACCCTATTTGAAAGATCCCGAAGTAGCGGCGGGTTATTTGAACGTGGCGCAGAGAGTGTTACCCGAACCTAAGATCGTTGAAACACCAGAGCGCATGGCGGCTTATGTTCGACATACGGGTTATAACCGTTCCATTCGCAACGCGTGGCTGATATTGAAAGCGTGGGCGAACTCAGAACAGCGCGACTTTTCGAGCCAATTTGGTTTGCATCACTCAAACCCTGCTTGGGTTGAAATGGACCAGTGCCGCTATGTGGCGTGTATCGCGATTGATGAGCCGATTAAGTATCGCAGTGTCGTGAACCAGATGGTGATTCCGGGTGGTTTACACGCGGTATTTCGACTGAATGGCCGTTATGGTGAACTGCTACCACAGATCAGTATGGTATTAGAAAAATGGTTACCAGCTTCTGGTTTCAAACAGCGCTCGACTCCCGCGTATGTGCATTATCATCGGAACCATTTTCTCAACAGTGATGAAGTGTTTGAGCTTGATTTCTATCTCCCTGTGAGTTTTTATTAGTAACCCCATTTTGAGGAAAAATTATGTATCTCGTTTTGTATTGCCACAATATCGGTATGACCGATTTTTCATTCTTTGAAACAGAAGATTTTGACAAAGAAGAGGGCTATATCGTGCGAGGCAAATGGCCGAATGAGAAAGCGTTTCGTGATTACTTAACCAAAGAGTTTGGTGACATGAGCGAATTCCAAGTGATCGACTTAATCGCCAAAGGCGCAGAAGCAGAACATTACTCGCCAGAAGAGTTGATGCGCCTAGCTTTGTAATATCTAGTTTAATAACGGTTAGCTCATCAGCATCCAGTTAAGTAGCATCTTTCGAACAAACGAATAAAGAAATGGCAGCCTGATTGGGCTGCCATTTTCGTTTTAGGTTAAAGCTAATACCTTTTACATCGTGAATGATGCTACTGCGCCACTTCATCAACCAAGTACAAGATTGACTGATACGGAATGCCACTGTGATGTGACAAACCGATCTCACAGGTTCGGCTGTTGCTGAATCCACGAGTACAGTTGCTCGGCACTTGTTCTTTGAGTGGGTGTACCGCTGCTTCATTCAGCTCTGGAGTGGTAAAACCTTTATCACCCGCCCAACCACAGCATTGAATATGCTCAGGAACGATGACCTCTTCGGTACAGGCTTTGGCAAGGCTCAACATCGCGCCTTCCAAACCCATTCGACGAGAACTACACGTCACATGCAGCATCACGGTTTCTTGCAGCGGCTCAAGTGTCAGGTGCTCAAGCAAGTATTGGTTCACAAACCCTGTCGGCTCTAATACCTCTAACGGTTTGGTGAACTGTTCAATACTACGTTTAGCACATGGGCTGGTATCCATTAAGACTGGGTATTCACCCTGACGACTGGCTTGCCACAACACTTCTTCGAGTTGTTGCGCTTTAGAGTGGGCTAAATCGGTCATCCCTTTGCTGTCGTAAGGCATACCACAACATTGGTCGTCTAGCTTCTTCGGAAGAATAACCTCAAATCCGGCTTTGTTAAGCAAAGACATAGTCACTTCAATTAGAGGACGTTGATCGCCCGCATCGCTTTGTTGACCCATGGTTCGACTCGCACACGAAGGGAGGTAAACCACCTTCTTATGATTGCTTGAGGATTCTGCCGTCACTGGTGATGAGACTAGCGAGTGACTATTGGATTGCGGCATCTCAGGCATCCAAACAGGCGTCGCACCTTTAGTTATTGAGCGCAAGCCGTTGGTTAGCTTGCCGACGGTATTTGCGCCTAATACTTTACTCGCCACTTGGTTGGTTTTGAGGCCGGCCTTAGTCAGTTTAGTGGTGGTCGAGAAATGATCCGCTGTCCATTTGGCGATTGGTGTAAATTTCTCGTACTTGGCAATACGAAGCTTCTTAATCAAATCACCGGTGTTGATTCCCACTGGGCAACGTTCGGCACACAGGCCAGTTGCGGCGCAGGTATCGATACCTTGGTATTCGAAGGTTTTCTCTAGCTCACTTGCTTCTATCTCTTCACCTGCAGCACGGCGGCGTTGTAACTCGCGGTACAGCACGATACGTTGGCGTGGCGATAGAGTTAAGGTACGAGACGGACAAACAGGCTCACAGAAGCCACATTCAATACAGCGGTCGACAAGGTCGTCAGCAGCAGGCATTGGCTTCAAATTGGTGATGTGTGAATTTGGATTGTCGTTAATAATAACGCCGGGGTTGAGCAGTCTTTCTGGATCAAACAAGGCTTTGATTCGTTGCATCAAGGCGTAGCCATCTTTGCCCCATTCCAATTCGACATAAGGCGCCATATTACGGCCAGTGCCATGTTCTGCTTTCAGTGAACCTTGGTATTTCACCGCGACTAGTTCGGCAACGTCATCCATGAAACCGCCGTAGCGATCGATTTCTGTTTGGCTATCAAAGCCTTGCGTAAACACAAAATGCAGGTTGCCTTCGAGGGCATGGCCGAAAATAATCGCTTCGCTGTAGTCGTATTTATCGAACAGCTCTTGCAGCTCTCGAATACCATTAGCAAGGTTTTCGACAGGGAAAGCCACGTCTTCAATGATAACGGTCGTACCGACTTCACGCACTGCGCCAACTGCTGGGAACATGCCTTTTCGGATGCCCCAAAGAGTCGCGACTGTCTTTGGATCGGAAGTGAAAGGCACCGATTCAACAATCGTGTACTCAGTCAATGCGTCCAAAATTGATTTACATTGTAAATCTAAGTCCTGCTGGGAGCTGGCGTGTGATTCAACCAAAATTGCCGCGGCTTCTAAATCCAAGTTCGGCATGAATGCAGGCATACCCGGTTTATCGGCCACTGAACGCAGCGCTCTGCCGTCCATTAACTCAACCGCAGCAACCGGAGTTTTTGATAGCGTAGTAACGGCTTTACTGGCTTGTTCGATGTCGGCAAATACCAACAGAGCAGAGGCTTTGTTTGGGTGTTCGATAACCGTGTTGTAGGTAATCTCAGCAATGAAACCTAGCGTGCCTTCTGAGCCAATCATCAGGTGTTTGATGATCTCAATTGGGTCGTGGTAATCGACCAAAGCATTGAGCGCGTAGCCAGTGGTGTTTTTGAGGCGGTATTTGTGGCGGATTCTGTCTGCAAGTTCTTGGTTTGAAGCTGTCTGTTGATGTAATTCGACAATGCCTTCAAACAGATCTTTATGTGATAGCTTGAATGCTTCAACACTTGCGTTATCTGCCGTATCAAGCAGGGAGCCATCACTCAATACGATTTTCATGCTCTCAACGGTGCGATACGAGTTTTGCGCAGTACCACAACACATGCCGCTGGCGTTATTCGCCGCGATACCACCGATTTTACAGGTATTGATTGAAGCTGGATCTGGGCCGATTTTACGTTGGAAAGGGGCAAGGTATTTGTTGGCATCGGCGCCAATCACACCCGGTTGAAGGATGATCTGATTACCGTTATCTACGATTTCGTGGCCACGCCAGTCATCGGTCAGTGTGATGAGTACCGAGTCTGAAACGGCTTGCCCTGAAAGGCTGGTGCCAGCGGCGCGAAAGGTAAAATGAATACCGAGTTCGCGACAGCTTTGAATGGTGAATATCACTTCGTCTAAGTTCTTGAGCCTTAGAACCATTTTCGGCACCAAGCGATAAAAACTCGCATCGGTGCCGTAAGCCAAGCGCTTTGCCTCTTGCGTGACAATGCGTTCCGTTTCTATTTTTTGAGCCAGTATCGCTTCAAGCTGCTGATAAGCTTGTGCGTCTATTACTCGCTCATGGGATGTGGTTGTCTCCATCTTTGCTTCCTTGTGCTTCTTATTTGGCACTGATCAGGGCGTGTTGACCTTTCGTGGTTAAATTTTGTTCGAGATAAAAGCGTTTTAATCGCGGCGAGGGGGAAGTAGCCTAGTCACTCTAAGCAAATCCCCCTCAACAAAGAGTAAAACGCTTTTAGCTGAACCCTTCGGGCAGCGTTTGCTGGCCATTTCTACTACGTTATCGGCTTCTCATGTAGGCTAGCTACACATCGGCGCCTCAGCCTTGTATAAATACCCAGCAACTCGCTGCAAAAATCAGCTCGAAAGATCAACACGCCCTAGCTTTTTATTTTATTTTCCAGTGCTTAAACGGTGTCACAACGGCAGTGTAATTGCTGTGACACCGATTGAACTTCAGTCTAAGTAGACCAAAGCATTAGTCCGAATCCGAACCTAAATCGCTGAGGTTTAATCTAGCCCCACCAGAGAATCACGAGTTAAGTCTTTGATTGTCTTGGCGCCAGTTAGAGTCATCGCAACGCGCATCTCTTTGTCGTAAAGGTCGAGTAGGTTCTCAACACCTGCTTGTCCCTGCGCTGCTAACGCGTAGACGAAAGAGCGACCAAGCAAGGTGCAGTCTGCGCCCATCGCCATCATGCGAACTACATCTAAGCCAGTACGAATGCCAGAGTCGACCAGAATCTTGGTGTCGCCTTTCACCGCATCTGCAATCGCAGGCAGTGCTTTAGCACTTGATAGAACACCATCAAGCTGACGACCACCGTGGTTTGAAACTACGATACCGTCTGCGCCAAATCTCACGGCGTCTTTTGCATCTTCTTCATCAAGAATGCCTTTGATGACCATCGGGCCGTCCCAGAAATCACGGATCCACTCTAGGTCTTTCCATGAAATCGACGGGTCGAAGTTGTCACCCAACCAACCGATGTAGTCTTCCAGTTTGGTTGGAGAACCTCGGTAAGTAGATATATTGCCAAGATCGTGTGGTTTACCCAACAGACCAACATCAACGGCCCAACTAGGATGACGCATCGATTGGAATACACGACGAATTGCTGCATTTGGGCCGCTCATTCCTGAGTGCATGTCACGGTAACGAGCGCCAGGTACAGGCATATCCACCGTGAAGACCAGTGTTGTTACGCCTGCCGCTTTGGCACGTTCCAATACGTTCTTCATGAAGCCACGATCTTTTAGCACGTAAAGTTGGAACCACATTGGGCGCTCAATCTTAGGTGCGACTTCTTCGATCGGGCATACCGATACGGTCGACATCGTAAAAGGGATGCCTTTATTGTCTGCGGCTTTTGCAGCTTGTACTTCGCCACGTCGTGCGTACATGCCTGTTAGGCCAACCGGAGCTAAGGCAATCGGCATCGCTAGCTTTTCGCCAAACAGCTCAGTTTCCAAATTCAGGTCTGACATGTCATTGAGGACACGCTGCTTGAGCGCGATCTCTGCAAGATCGGCCGTGTTGCGGCGTAGGGTATGTTCTCCGTAAGAACCGCCGTCAATGTAGTGGAAAAGAAACGGTGGTAATTTCGCTTTTGCTGCGGCGCGGTAATCAGTCGATGCGGATATGATCATAATTTCAGTCCTAAATTCTTGGGATGTTGCCCTTCTATGAGAGCTTGGCTTGGGCTGCTTTAATTCTTGAGAGTCAGTGTTCGTTTGTTCTCTAACGGTGAAACAGAGAAGCAATAAAATGGCGTTAATACCCGAGGGTGTTGATGTGTTCTAGTATCCATTCCGAAACTCATCAACTGTCTTATTAGACGGTGTTGCAGTCGGGGAATTGAGTATTAACGCCAAGTGCTTTTGTAACGACTTATGGTTTACATAAGTGCGTCTGTCATTTTGAAGCCGTAGATAACCACTAGGCCGATGATTCCTGTCATCACCAAGTAGTAGAACGTTGGGATGATAGTCTTACGTAGTGTTGCGCCTTCGCGTCCTAGCAAGCCTACGGTCGCCGATGCGGCTACCACGTTGTGAATTGCAATCATGTTACCTGCTGCAGCACCAACGGCTTGCAGAGCAACAACCACAGCACTAGAGATAGACAGAGTTTGTGCTACTTCGAATTGGAACTGGCTGAACATCATGTTTGAAACGGTGTTCGAACCTGCAATGAAGGCACCTAACGCACCAACCGTGGCACTTAACGCTGGGAATGCGCCGCCGACTAGGTCAGCTGCAAAGTTGGCAGTGGTTACTGGCATACTTGCTAAATCAGCACCGTTCACGCCAGAGTTAATGAAGATACGAACCATTGGGATGGTGAACACCAACACAAAGCCTGCACCAATCAGAGTCTTGCTCGACTCACCAAAAGCTTTAGCCAGTGGTGTTGCGCTGCGTGATTGCATTAGAACAGCAACCAGTGCGACGAAGACCAAGATACCGCCAGGTAGATACAGAGGTTGAATCGCTGTGCTTACGCCTGTCTCACCAAGGATGTTGCTGAAAGAAAGGCTAACGCTCTTAAGCAGGCCTTTGAACTCAGGGCTCACACGGCTAGCAACTAGAGTGACAGCGAGCAGCACGTAAGGTGCCCATGCCATCGCCATGCTCATTTTCTTATGACCTTGCTTACTGTTTGAATGAGTGTCATCTAGATCGATTTTCAAAGAGCCTAGCCATTCTGCTGGCCACTTATCTTCGCTTTCGAAATCCCATTTTGATTTAGGGACTAGGAAGCCACGTTTTGCTGCTGTTACAACAATAGCAAGGCCAACCAAACCACCAATCAGTGATGGGAACTCAGCTCCGAGGAAAACCCCCGTTAGTGCGTAAGGAATGGTGAAAGCGGCACCTGCGAACAGTGCGAATGGCAGGATATCAAGACCTTCAGTCCAGCTTTTGTTCTTACCGAAGAAGCGTGTCAGCATCATCGCCATCAATACAGGAATCATCACACCAACGCAGGCGTGGATGATTGCAACACTTGATGTGATCTGTTGGAGGTAAGCATCCCATGTTGAACCATTGGCAATCAGGCTTTCACCGATGTTGTGCGTATCCAAACCTTTGTTTACGCCAACAATGATAGGTGTACCAACCGCGCCGAACGATACCGGTGTAGATTGGATCATCATGCCCATCAGTACCGCAGCCAGCGCTGGGAAGCCGATAGCAACCAATAGTGGTGCAGCGATGGCAGCCGGTGTGCCGAAGCCGGATGCACCCTCAATGAATGAACCAAAACACCAAGCGATGATGATCGCTTGCACACGACGGTCTGCTGATATGTCAGTAAAGCCGTTGCGGATGGTGGTGATAGCTCCGGTGTGTTTCAAAGTGTTTAATAAGAAGATGGCGCCAAACACAATCCAGAGAACCGACACGGTAATGCCGAAGCCTTGGAATACCGAAGCCAGCACGCGAGTGCTAGACATATCCCATGCGAATAGGGCGATAGCAACGGTTAATGCAAATGCCACTGGCATCGCTTTTTTTGCAGGCCAGTTAAGGCCAACCAGCAGAATCGCTGCAACAACTATTGGCGAAAAGGCCAATAAAGCTAGTAGATTTTCACTCATGGGTACTTCCTCGTACTTGTTTTCAAACGTTCATGTTTGAAGTGAATAACACGTCATTAGTTTTGTAGGTGTAATCTGAATCTCATGGATTCAATTGTTGTAATTAGAGTCGCTTTATTTGTAACCGATGTGATTGCAAAAGCTGTTTTTGTAATTGTTTTGTTAATTTGGCGTGAATTTACCCCTTTATTTTTTATTGATATAGGGAAATAATGAAAATAATTAATTCCAAAATTGGCATAATCAAATGCGAGCAGACGATTTGATCCTGTTTTCACAGGTAGTAGAGCTGGGTAGTTTTAGTAAGGTGGCAGAACAAAATAACCTTACAAATTCGGTAGTTAGTAAGAGAATTGCGCGTTTGGAAGAAGAGATAGGCGTGCAGCTATTATATCGAACCACGCGTAAATTGACGCTGACCGAGGCGGGTAAGGCAATGTTACACGGAGCCAAAAATGTGAAGCAGGCGGCTCAAGAGGCTATGGACGCAGTTTCAGGCTTTGGTGAAAATGTCAGTGGTCATATCAAAATGTCAGTGCCTACTATCTCCGGAGATTTGATTCTCGCAGACGCTGTTGCCGAGTTTTGTAATATGCACCCAGGTTTAACGGTCGATATGTCTCTTAACAATCGATTTGTTGATTTGGTTGAGGATGGTCTCGACTTGGTCATTCGAACCGGTTACTTGGAAGACTCAAGCTTAATTGCCCGTCATATCTTGGACTCACAATGGGTGGTATGTGCCTCGCCGTCTTATATCGCTAAGAACGGTAAGCCGATGCAGCCCAAGGATTTGGTTGAGCACAATTGTTTGCAATACGCTTATCAAACAACGGGTGCCAGTGAGTGGCAATTTCTGCATAGTAAAGATGGCTTTACTGATAATGATAAATACATAGTGCGCGTCTCGGGCTCTTTTTCTACCGATAATGCGACGGCATTAAGAAAGGCGGCGTTGGGCGGTCATGGGGTCGCGTACGTGCCACGTTGTCTGGTTTATCACGACATTCGTAACGGCCAGCTGGTGGATATCTTCCCTGACTTAGTCGGTAAAAAGCTGGGTATTTATGCGGTGTACCCGTTCACTCGCCAGCCGCCGAACAAGATTAAGTTATTGATTGAACACATCAGAACGCGTTATCTGACGATTTCACATTATTTTTAATAAGGATCACGATGAGCTATTTAAAAGAGTATCAATATCCAGTCACCAACAAACAGATCGTCAGCGATGACTATTTTGGTCAGATAATCGAAGACCCATATCGCTGGTTAGAAGACGACAGAAGTGACGAAACCGCGCAGTGGGTGGCGAGCCAAAATGAGGTCACGTTCGATTACCTTGCTCAAATTCCGTATCGCGATGACCTGCGAGAGCGATTAGCGAAAGCGCAAGACTACAAAAAGAGCTCACAGCCGTTTGTGCGAGGTGATTACACCTATTTCTATAAGAATGATGGGCTGCAGAATCACAGTATTCTTTATCGTCAGAAAGAAGGTCAGTCGATTGAAGTCTTCTTAGACCCGAATACCTTCTCGGAAGATGGCACCACATCACTGGGCTCGGTGTCGTTCTCAAAAGACTGCAGCTTGGTGGCGTACAGCATTTCTGAGGGCGGCAGTGACTGGCGCAAGATCTTTGTGATTGATACCGAGACTAAACAGCAGCTCGAAACGGAAATCACAGACGCTAAATTTACCGGTATTTCTTGGTTGGGTAATCGCGGCTTTTATTACTCTAGTTACGATAAGCCAGACGGCAGCCAGCTTTCAGCACGTACCGAACAGCACAAACTTTACTTCCATGAGTTGGGTACCGAACAAGCTAGCGACAAAGTGATTTTTGGTGAAGATAGCGCTGAACAACACCGTTATGTGTCGGGTTACACCACCGAAGATGACCGTTACTTGATCATTCTAGGGCGAGAGTCGACATCGGGTAACAGACTGTTCTATATCGATTTAAACTCACCAGAACAACAGCTGAATACGCTGATTGATCATGTGGATAGCGACACTTATCTCATCGATAACCAAGATGAGACCTTCATTCTATACACCAATCTTGATGCGCCTAATGGCAAGGTGGTGAGCTTTGATACTCGCGATGGGAAATGGCTCGAAATCATCCCTGAAAAGGCACAGCCATTGGATATCAGCACGGGCGGTGGCTACTTGTTTGCTCACTACATGGTGGATGTGGTGTCTAAGATTGAGCAGTTGGATTACCAAGGTAACCTAGTTCGTGAAATTCATTTGCCTGGGCTGGGAACGGCCAGTGGCTTGGGTGGTAAAAAAGAGCAATCTCAGCTTTATTACACCTTTACCAACTATGTTACGCCGCCAACGATTTTCTCTTTTGATGTTGAATCTGGAAGCTCTGAAATCTACCAACGCTCTGAGTCTCCGTTTGAGTCGGATCAATTTGAGTCTAAACAAGTCTTCTATACCTCGAAGGATGACACCAAGGTTCCGATGCTTATCTCTTATAAGAAGGGATTAGTGTTAGATGGCAATAATCCAACCATGTTGTACGCCTATGGTGGCTTTAACGTGAGCCTAACGCCTTCTTTCTCGGGCACGGTGGGCAGTTGGCTAGAACTGGGTGGCGTATATGCGGTGCCAAACCTGCGTGGCGGTGGTGAGTATGGTAAGGCGTGGCACAAAGCCGGAACTCAGCAGAAAAAGCAGAATGTCTTTGACGACTTCATTGCTGCTGCCGAGTTTTTAATTGAAGAAAACTACACCAGTAGCGATAAGTTGGCGATTCGCGGCGGTTCTAACGGAGGCTTGCTGGTAGGCGCTTGTATGACACAAAGATCAGAGCTGTTCCAAGTGGCTCTGCCTGCGGTTGGTGTTCTGGATATGTTGCGTTACCACACCTTCACGTCTGGCGAAGGTTGGGCGTACGACTATGGCACATCCGCGCAAAACAAAGAGATGTTCGAATACCTGCTTGGTTATTCTCCGGTTCATAATGTGGTGCGCGGCACGGACTATCCTGCGACATTGGTGACGACCGCTGATCACGATGATCGCGTGGTACCGGCTCACTCTTATAAGTTCATCTCAGAGCTGCAAGATAAGCATGAGGGCGGTGCGCCCGTGATGATTCGTATCGATGTTAATGCGGGCCATGGTGCTGGAATGCCGCTGAGTAAAGCGATCGATCTCACTGCTGATATCTACGCATTTACCCTGTTCAATATGGGAATAGAGTCCCTAGATTCAATTTAAAAAGTACTTAATTTTAGATAACTGGGTATTTGACTCAATCCAAAAAGCCTCAAAATCTGCCTTAGATTTTGAGGCTTTTCATATTTACGAAAACCAATCAAAATTTCACCATATTTTCCTCGCTCCACCACACTATTTTCCGTGATAGCCCCCGCCATTACTGATGAAATGAAAGCGATTTCAAGCTGTATTGTTACGAATTTTTACGTCTATCTATCTGATTATAAATAAATAACCATTTCTGGTGATAACTCTAAAAGTTTCATGGTATTTAGGCTGGTTTATCAGTGTGAACAGCAACTAACTTTTCAACGCTTTCATTGCTTAATATTTCCCTGTTCGATGAAAACTCAAAAAAATAATAGGGAATTACAATGCAAAAATTTAAGCTTTTGCCAATAACGGTCGCAGTGGCGGCTTCGCTTGCTTCACTCTCTTCTTTTGCTGCTGATACTAATATCGAAGCACTAGAAAAACGAATTCAAGAGTTAGAATCTAAGGTTGTTGATATTGATTATGTTAACGATCAACAACCCGCGGTTTTAACGGCAGAAACTAAGGTGCCAGATGGCATCGTCTTCTCTGGTTATGCTCGTTACGGCGCTCACTACAAGAGCGGTGATGAGCGTTACGTAGACATCGGTACAACAGGTCGTTCTGTCGGTCGTTTAGGTAACGAAGCTAATGGTGGTGAGGTTCAGCTAGCTAAGCTTTTCCAAGCTGACAATGGTGCGATTTGGGACATCGTATTCATGGCTGACCACTGGGAAGCAGACGCTTGGGCTGACGACGGCGGCCTGAGTATGAAAAAAATGTACGCAGGTGTAACTAACGTATTTGAAAGCCAACCAGAACTTTATATGTGGGCTGGTCGCGACTTCCATCAACGTCCGCAACAAGGTTTGAACGATTACTTCTGGATGACACACGATGGTCAAGGCGCTGGCTTTAACAACCTAGATTTCGGCGGCGCTAAGCTAGATATGGGCTTTGTCGGTCAAGTGAAAGGCGGCCTCGTAAATGACAATGGTCGATACGCAATTACTTCTAAACTTCATTCAATTAACGCGGGTATCGGTCAACTGGACTTGTATGCGAACTACGGTTTTGCTTCAGATGAAGCGGATACAGCGAGTTCAACTAAATATGTGATCGACCAAAAAACAGGTCAAACGAAAAAAGTGGTGACAGCTGGTACTAAAGTGAGCGATGAAACGGCATACCTAGTGGGTGCAACTCTTGGTTTAGGAGATTCCAACAAGTTAGTCGTTAAGTATGGAGATGGTGCAGATTCATCGGTATTTGAGTTGAAAGGCGACTATAAAACTTTTTACGCAAGCATTGAAGGTAACTACGCAGCATCGGATAAATTCATCATTGATTACCTAGTGTCGTATAAAGATAACTCTGGTGCAGACTTAGCTCGCGATAACACTGAGTATGCGGGTATCGTTCGTCCACAGTACCAATGGGATGATGTTCATTCTACATGGTTAGAAGCTGGTTACGGCATGGTTGATTACGATGACGACGGCGAAGAAAACGCGTGGAAGGTAACTCTATCTCAAAACGTTTCTCTAGGTGGCTTACCTTGGAGTCGTCCAATGCTTCGCTTTTACACAACCGTGGGTGATGTCGAAACTAAAGGCAACACTGTGAACACAACCAATGTTGATACATTGTCGTTCGGCGCAATGTTTGAAGCTTGGTGGTAATCACAAGCTAGAAAGAGCAGCTCTTTGAATTAGGCTTACGCTCAAAGAGTCGTGTTTAAATAGTAAGTACATACTGTCCATTTAGCCCTAAAGGCAGATTGATTAGGGCACGTTAAATAACTCCATTCTTGGGCACATTTTATGTGCCCTTTTTTCGTCTTGAATACCTGTTCTATCATTTGGTATTGCCTCTTCACTTATTCTCCATATCGTCTTCAATACCCCGTTTCATATTAATTTATTTCACACACGTTGATTTCCCCTTGTTAATTGTAATGGCTAAGTCGCATCGTAGCCCTTGCATATCAATAGGCTAGATAGGAGGAATACTAGACATCAATTGTATTGGATACGCCGATAGTTATGTTGAAACCCCTTCACTGAACTATAACTTTTAACAAAACTGACTAACTATGGATTCATGATTTCATGAAACAGTTTCATGGCGTGAAGTTAATCTGTAAGCGCTTTCATGATTTCCACATCTGGCCTTTTTACCTCCAACTTTAGTGTGATGACACTCACTTCAACCATGACGCCTTTCTTTAATAATCGTTTTGTAAGCGGTTACAAGCTAATGAAGTATCGAGGTTCGAGTGGCGACAATTAAACACGTATCAGAACATGCAGGTGTGTCTCAGGCGACAGTGTCTAGAGTTATTAATGGCACTAGCAGAGTCAGTCATGACAAAAAGCTAAAGGTTGAAAAAGCGATCAAAGAATTGGGTTATCGCCCGAACTCTATCGCTCAAGCTTTGGCATCAAGTCGTACCGGTAGTGTGGGCGTTGTTGTTCCAGAACTTGGTGGTTCTTTCTATTCAGGCATCTTGCATTGCATAGAAGAAAACCTACGCCGCTTTGGTTACCACGCTGTCGTTACAGCGGGTTCGAACACCGAACAAGGGCAGCGCGAGTCTGTGGAGTTTCTGCTGGGGCGTCGTGTTGATGCTTTGATTCTTCATACTCAATTGCTCAGTGATGATTATTTAATTGAATTGGAAGAACAGGGGACCCCTGTGGTTTTAATTAACCGCTTCATCCCAGAAATGGCGATGAGTTGCATTGATATTGATAACGAAGTCGGGGGGCTACTCGCTACTCAATATCTTTTGCAAAAGGGACACACAGATATCGCGTGTATTACCGGGCCTTTAGATAAAGCAGACGCTAGGGGGCGTTTGCAGGGGTATCGAAAGGCCTTGGAAGATGCGGGTGTGCCATACGATGAAGCCTTAGTCTCGGAAGCGGGCTTTACTGAAGAGACGGGCATCAGTGCTATGAAGAAGCTGATGAATCGTAAGTGTCATTTCACCGCAGTATTTGCTTCGAATGATCACATGGCATTTGGCGCCTTTGAGGTGCTTCATCAAGAGGGACTGTCTGTTCCGAAAGATGTATCACTGGTGGGCTTCGATAACACCATCTTCGCGCGCTATCTGACCCCTAGTTTGACCACCATTAATTTCCCCATTGAAGAGATGAGCATTGAAGCTGTGCAGCTCACTCTGCAAAAGCTAAAGAAAATAAAACATGACGTGAACTTTAAATTGCTGCCGACGTTGGTCACTAGAAACTCGGTATCGGATTTACCAGTTACCCTATAAAAATATTAAGGATAGAACATGAAATTTAAGACCTTAGCGCTTTCATGCGCGGTTGCTTTAGGATTAGGTACAACAGCTGCAAATGCAGCAGACAAAGAAATTCGTTTCGACGGTTTCCCTGATTTCGATAGCAGCCTAAAGGTATTACTGCCTGATTTCGAAAAGGAAACGGGTATCAAAGTTGATTACCTTATGAACAACCACGGTGACCACCACACGAAACTCACAACGAACCTTGCAACGGGTTCTGGTGCCGGTGATGTGATTGTTGTCGACGTTGAGAAAATTGGTCCATTTGTTGGCTCTGGCGGCCTAGTTAATCTGTCTGAAAACTACGGTGCAGATAAATACGAAGAACGATTCGCACCTTACGCATGGGCACAAGGCAAAGGCGCTGATGGCGATATGTACGGCATCCCTGTCGACCTTGGTCCTGGCGTTATGTACTACCGCACTGACGTGTTCGAAAAAGCAGGCATTAATGTAGAAGACGCAATCAAAGATTGGGACTCATACATCGCTGCTGGTGAAAAACTGAAAGAGCAAAACGTACAACTTATCGCTTCGGCAGCCGACGTGGCACAAGCGATTATCTTCACGACGGTTCCTGAAGGTGAAGGTCTGTACTTTGATAAAGATGGCAACCCAGTCGTGACATCAGAGCGTTTTGTTCACGCTTTTGAAGTAGCAAAAGAGATTCGCGACAAAGGCTTAGACGGCCGCATCCTGGCTTGGTCTAACGAATGGTACGAAGGCTTCCGCAACGGCACATTTGCAACTCAACTTTCTGGCGCTTGGCTTCTTGGTCACCTAAATAACTGGATTGCTCCTGAAACTAAAGGTAAGTGGGCAGTCGAAAACCTACCTGATGGTATCTACGGCAGCTGGGGTGGTTCATTCCTTTCTATTCCAACTCAATCAGAAAACCCAGATGAAGCTTGGGCGTTGATTGAATACATGACGACGGATCGTGAAGTACAGCTTAAACACTTCGAAACGATTGCTGCTTTCCCAGCGAACATCACCACGTATGACGATGAGCTTTTCCAAGAAGAGATGGAATTCCTAGGTGGGCAAAAAGCTCGTCTACTGTTTGCTGAAGTGGCACAGAACATCAAACCAGTATCTCCAGCACAAGGCGACCACGTTGCACGTTCTATTATCTTAGAGAACGCATTGATGGAAGTACTTGATGAAGGCAAAGACATCAAGACTGCGCTTAAAGAGGCAGAGCGTCTAATCAAGCGTCGCACGCGTAATCTTTAATTTGTTTTTACTTTAAGTAAGTGAGGAGGCGTGGATAACGCGCTTCCTTTTTAAGAGGCCGTTACTATGAATCATACAGCGAGCACAACGATAGAACCTGCGGACAAAAGCCTTTTTTCTCGTCTAAATTTGAAAGCGCTTACACCGTATGGATTTCTTCTGCCGTTTCTGATCATTTTTTCTGTATTTGGGATCTTCCCGCTGTTGTTCTCTGTTTACCTGTCGTTCCACGAGTGGAACCCGGTAAGAGGCATGGATGCGATGGAGTTTGTGGGTTTTGAGAACTATCACATTGCTTTAACGGACCCATGGCTATGGCGTTCATTGAAGAACACGCTTTGGCTAGCGATCACTTCAGGCGTGGCTCAGCACTTAGTCGCTATTCCAGTAGCTTACATGTTGGTTTCAATGGGTGACCGTATGCGTCACTGGCTAACATCGGCGTACTTTCTACCGTTCATTACATCAACGGTCGCAGCGTCACTGATTTTCTTCAATATGTACTCTCCTAACTCAGGAATTATTAACCAAACGCTGATGGCTCTGGCCGATAGCACGCTGTTTGGTTGGGCATTCGCTTGGGTGAACGATTTCCAACCCATCCGTTGGTTAGACGATGCCACTATGGTGAAGCCGTCTATCGCAATCATGGTTTTCTGGAAATACACCGGTTTTAACATCGTCCTTTACACCACGGGTTTAATGACGATTCCTAAAGACATCTTAGAAGCTGCGCGTATGGATGGTGCCAATGCCTTCCGTCGCTTCTGGAACATTTCACTACCAATGATTCGTCCATTCATCTTCTTTGCTATCACGATGACCATCATCGGTAACCTGCAAATGTTTGAAGAACCGTTCGTACTAACGCGTGGTACAGGTGGTACTGGCCAATCTGGTTTAACTATCTCGATGTATCTCTACAAAGTGGGTTGGGAATGGCTAGAAATGGGCACAGCATCCGCTATCTCATGGTTACTGTTTGCACTCATCGCGACTTGTACATTGGTTCAATTTTTACTCTTCGGTAAGAAAGGCTTAGGGGAACATTAAGATGTCGACATCAATTAAGACAAATACCTCACCACTAAGTGGACTGATGCCAAGCGAACGCAGCATGTTCATTCTGACTAAGATCTTGATGGTCATGCTAGGTATCTTACTGGTTGTTTCAGCGCTAATTACAGTCTTTCCATTTGTATGGTCGGCACTGCTATCAACGCGTGACCGTTCTGAAATTTTCGGTACGGGCATTAGCTTTGCGATTGGCGATAGCCTGGCGATTAACTACGCCAAATTGCTTGAAATCATGCCGTTTTGGAAAGCGATGTTTAACTCGATTTACGTGGCTTTCTTAGGTACCACCATCTCGCTGCTGTTTTGTAGCATGGGTGGCTACGCGTTTGCTGTGTTTAAGTTCCGCGGTAAGAACGTGTTGTTCGGCATGCTGGTTGGCTCAATGGCAATTCCGCCTGTGCTTAGCTTGATCCCTTACTTCATGATCGTGAAATTCTTAGGCTTGTTGGATAACCACATGGCGGTATGGCTACCGTTCACTACGACACCATTTGGCATCTTTTTGATGCGTCAGCACGTGATTGCATCGATTCCAAAAGAGCTACTTGAAGCGGCGAAATTGGATGGTGCAGGTGAGTTCAGAACGTACTGGAGCGTGGTACTGCCACTGATGAAACCTGCACTGGCAACACTGGCTATCGTTCAATTCGTTTTCTTCTGGAACATGTTTATGCAGCCTCTCGTGGTGCTAAACAACCCAGATAACTATGTTATTACGCAAGTACTTCGAAGTGTTCAAGGTATTCCGAATACGCCATGGGGCGCGGTAATGCTAGGTACCACAATTTCTATTTTACCGCTCGTGATTACTTACTTGTTCGCATCGAAACAGATGATCAGTGGTTTAACGTCCGGCGCAGTCAAAGGTTAGGTTTAAGGGTTATAACAATGAATAAATATCAACTTCCAAGTGATTCAAAGTTACGCAGTAAGGAATTTGTATTCGGTGTCGCGACATCTTCATACCAAATTGAAGGCGGCGTTGAAGAAGGCGGTCGTACACCGTCTATCTGGGACACTTTCTGTAAGACGCCGGGCAAGGTCGATAACGGCGACAGTGGTGATGTGGCGTGCGACCACTACCACTTATGGCAACAAGATATCGAGATGATTCAAGGCTTAGGCGTTGATGCTTACCGTCTCTCTATCGCATGGCCGCGCATCCTTCCACAAGACGGTGTTGTGAACCAACAAGGTTTAGAGTTTTACGGTCAGATCATCGATGAGTGTCATGCTCGTGGCATGAAGGTATATGTGACGCTTTATCACTGGGATCTTCCGCAATACCTTGAAGATAAAGGTGGCTGGCTAAACCGTGAAACGTCTTACAAATTCGCAGAATACGCAGAAGTGGTGAGTAAGTACTTTGGCGATAACATTGACGTATACACCACGCTCAATGAACCGTTTGTGTCTGCATTCCTAGGCTACCGTTGGGGCGAACATGCACCAGGTATCAAGGGTGAAAAAGAAGGCTACCTAGCATCTCACCACCTAATGCTGGCACACGGTTTGGCTATGCCGATCCTTCGTAACAATGCCCCTCATGCTAAGCATGGTGTGGTATTCAACGCGACGCCAGCTTACCCGCTGACGCCACAAGACCAAGCGGCAGCCGATTACTGCGAAGCCGAGAACTACCACTGGTTCATCGACCCAGTATTAAAAGGCGAATACCCACAGCTAGTGGTTGAACGCCAAGCGATGAACATGCCGATGATCCTTGAAGGTGACTTAGACATCATCAGTGCTCCGGTTGATTACATCGGCATCAACTACTACACACGCAATGTCGCTCGCTTTAACGAGAATGGCGACATCGAATCGGTGAAACAAACTGAAGCTGAACACACTTACATTGGCTGGGAGATCAACCCACAAGGTTTAACCGATTTATTGGTAAGACTAGATGCTCGCTACGAAAATATGCCACCTATCTACATCACAGAAAATGGTGCTGCAGGCAACGACGAGCGTGTTAACGGACAAGTGATGGATGACCAACGTGTTCGCTATTTCCAAGGTCACATCGAAGCGGTTCACAACGCGGTTGAAGCCGGTGTGAAAGTTGATGGTTACTTCGCTTGGAGCCTGATGGATAACTTTGAGTGGGCATTCGGCTACTGCCAGCGTTTTGGCATTGTCCATGTTGACTACACCACCCAAGAAAGAACATTGAAACAGAGCGCAATTGCGTATCGAAATATGCTGCTAGAGCGCGCTGAGGAGAACAGATAATGGCTAAAGTAGAATTTAAGAACATCAAAAAATCATTCGGTGATGTTGAAGTCGTCAAAGAGTTTGATTTTACGGTTGAAGACGGTGAGTTCGTGGTTTTCCTTGGCCCGTCTGGCTGTGGTAAATCGACAACGCTACGCATGCTTGCTGGCCTTGAAAGTATCAGTTCTGGTGACATCGTGGTTGGCGGCAAGCTGATGAATAAAGTCGACGCGAAAGACCGTGACTTAGCGATGGTATTCCAAAGCTACGCACTGTATCCGCACATGACCGTTTACGAGAACATAGCATTTGCTCTTAAACTGAAGGGCATGCCAAAAGCAGAAATCGACGTAGAAGTGCTAAAAGCGGCGAAAATGCTAGAGCTTGACCCGCTACTGAACCGTAAGCCAAAAGAGCTTTCTGGTGGTCAACGCCAACGTGTGGCAATGGGCCGTGCGATGGTTCGTACGCCGAAGGTTTTCTTGTTTGATGAGCCATTATCTAACCTAGATGCAAAACTTCGTGGCGTGATGCGTGAAGAGATCAAACACCTACACCGCGAGCTTAAAACCACCACGATCTACGTAACCCACGATCAGATCGAAGCGATGACACTGGCGGATCGCATCGTGATCCTGAAAGACGGTTATGTTGCTCAAGTTGGTACACCAACCGAGGTGTTCCAGCGTCCTGCAAACAAGTTTGTCGCGCAATTCATTGGTAACCCGTCAATGAACATGTTGGAAGCAAAACTGATTGAAAAAGAAGGCGAGTACTTCGTTGAAATTGGCGATGTTCATATCCCACTGCCTGAGCGCTTTAAGTCTCTGGCGTCTAAGAACCTAGCGCTGCATTTTGGTGTTCGTCCAACAGACATTCACCTGCGTGCCGAGCAAGTTGACCACGACCGCGTGCTGCCATTCCCTGTGAAAATCAAAGACAAGGAATTACTGGGCGCAAGCATTCTTCTGAAAACAGAAATTGGCGGTCAGCCGTTGATGGTTGAAACCCAAGCGGCTGAAGTGGATGTAAAAGATCTGACGCTTTACTTGGATTTGGATGCTTTCCACTTGTTTGATGCTCTGAGTGAGAACTCGCTAGCGAGCTAGTCAATTACGAGCTAGTCAGTCAATTTAAGTCAGTCATTGAGCTGACACCAACCAACTTACGACAAATTGTTTTGGCTCCTCCTGAGTTGGGAGGGGCTAGGGATAGTGATGATGAAATTCGGATATTTTGACGATAAAAACAAAGAATACGTAGCAACCACACCGTGCACGCCGATCAAATGGTGTAACTATGTCGGCACATTAGATTTCGGTGGCATTGTCGATAGCAACGGCGGCGTACTACTGTGCAAAGGTGATCCTGCACTCAACCGCATCACCAAGTATATTGCTCAGCTGCCAAACTCAGACTTCAAAGGCTCGACCATGTACCTTAAGGTGCGTGATGAAGCGGGCAACGTAGAGGTGTTCTCACCTTTCTACACGCCAACTTTAAAGCCGTTAGATAAGTTTGAAAACCACACCGGTTTGTCATACACCACCATCGTTGCAGAAGCCTTTGGTGTGCGTTGTGAAGCGACGTTCTTTGTACCAAAAGCTGACCAAGTACTGCTACAAGACATCAAAGTCACCAACATTTCAGACAAAGCACTGCACGTTGATGTAGTGCCTGTTTACGAATTCACGCACTTCGATGCGCTTAAACAGCTACTGAATGCGGACTGGGTTCCACAAACCATGACGCTAAAAGCACACCAGCAAGAGTCTGGTCATACCGTGCTTGAGCAGTATGCTTTCATGAAGCGTGACTACGCGGTGAACCTAATGACAGCGGATCGCCCTGCGACGTCTTTTGATGGTGATCGCCAATCGTTCCTAGGGAATTTGGGCTACGGCACATGGGCAGCACCACAAGCACTAAACAATGATGAATTAGGCAACACCGAGTGTTTGCGTGGCGACAACATTGGCGCACTGAACCTGCGTCTGGGTTGGCTATCTCCAGAGCAGACAGAACGTACGATTGTACAAATCGCGCAAGAACAGAGCCTAGAAGCCGCACTTCCTCTGCTGGCTAAATATCGTGACCATCAAGTGGTCGATTCTGCTTTCGCTGAACTGGCTGAACATTGGGATGGTTACCTACAAGCGGTTCAGGTTGAAACGCCAGATCCTGCAATGAACTCAATGTTGAACGTACATAACCCACGTCAGTGCCACACAACCAAAAACTGGTCTCGTTACTTGTCTCTGTATCAGCTTGGTTATGGTGCTCGTGGCATCGGTTTTCGTGATTCTTCGCAAGATACTTTAGGCGTAATTACTCACATGCCAGAAGAGGCGCGCGAGTTCATTGAGCGTCTATTGTCTGTTCAGAACACTAACGGTTCTGCGATGCACCAGTTCTTCCCATCAACGATGGAAGCGAACGCGGGTGACTCTCGTGAAGAGGAAGATCGCCCGGATTACTACGGTGATGATCATCTGTGGATCATCTACGCGGTGACGCAATATGTGAAAGAAACGGGCAATGCAGACTTCTTGAATAAAGAGATCCCGTTTTATCAAAAAGACAAAGCGGGCAACCCAGTTGAAACGGGAACGGTTTGGAACCACCTGTGCCGAGCGATTGAATTTACCTACACCAATACTGGCGAGCACGGCCTACCGCTGCTAGGTTTTGCTGACTGGAACGACACGGTGAACCTGCCAACGGGTGCTGAGTCGATGATGGTGGCGAACATGTACGGCAAAGCACTGCTCGACATGTTGGACTTGTGTGAGCTGCGTGGCGAAGCGCAACTGACAGCTAAGTTTAAAGAGCAGTATCAACAGATGCAGAGTACGGTGAATGAGTGTGGCTGGGATGGTGAATGGTTTGTTCGTTACTTTGATGAGCAAGGCTTGCCGATTGGTTCTCACAAGAACGAGCAAGGACAGATCTACACTAACGGTCAAAGCTGGCCTGTGATCTCTGGTTTCGCGACTCAAGAACGCGCAACTCAAGCTCTAGATTCGGTTTACAACAAGCTGAATACAGCGAATGGCATTAAGCTTTCAACTCCTGGTTACAATGGCTTTGATCCGCAGCTAGGTGGTGTTTCAACTTACCCACCAGGTGCAAAAGAGAACGGTGGTATCTTCCTGCATTCCAACCCTTGGGTGATGATCGCAGAAGCGAAAGTGGGTAACGGTGAGCGTGCTTATGAGTACTACCGTCAAATCAACCCAGCTTCTAAGAACGACGACATTGATACCTTTGAATCTGAGCCTTACTGCTACCCACAGAACATTCTGGGTGACGAGCACAAACAGTTCGGTTTAGGCCGCAATGCGTGGCTTTCTGGTACGTCTTCTTGGACATACGTTGCGGGTACGCAATGGATTCTGGGTGTTCGACCGGAAGTGGATGGCTTGCTGGTGGACCCATGTATTCCTGCTGAGTGGCCTGAATTCAAAGTCCGTCGTCAATTCCGTGGTGCGACATACCATATTCATGTCACTAACCCGAATAACGTGTGTAAGGGTGTGGTTGAAATGAAGGTAAATGGTGACCTGATTTCAGGTAATAAAGCGCCAGTATTTACCTCTGGTGAGCACACCATCGAGGTGATTTTAGGTTAACAAAGAGAAGGGCGCTTTATGCGCCCTTTATTGCTTTTTGGTTTCTCTTTAGTGTCGCTTTATTTTGGTTGCATCACTGAGGTTGATAGCTGGCTTGGCATTGCCAAGTAAAGGTCTGAGATTGGTTCGGGCTAAGCGTCAATAAGCCTATCTGGTTGTTGAATGCATCAGCTGGGCAAGTCATTGGTTCTATTGCAATGCTTTGTTCGCTCGTCGGCGTGTAAAGCTGAACGAATGGGTAGCTTGCATCTTGTTGATAGCGAATAGCGGCAGACGAATCTGAGCGTGTAAACGCAAGTTGGTTGGTTGTCTTGGAATCAAATTCAAAGCAGTGATTTAAGCTTTGATTGGTGAGTGAATCGTCCAAAGACAAACGGTCAAAAGCGTGTTTTTCACCATTGGGTAGGTCGTTTTCGTGTATGACCTCAGAGCAAGGCGACATAGCGAGTCCACATTGTGCTAGCTCAGTACCGAGTGAAAAGTAAGGGTGCCAAGCATCACCGAATGGGAAGGCTGAATCACCAAGGTTAGAGACGGTTGTTGAAGAGGTGAGCTTGCCAGTGACGTCAACCGTGAAGGTTACATCAAGGCTGAAAGCAAACGGGAAAGCAGGGTGCAATGACGACGTTTGATACTGCAACGTCACACTGGCGGATTCTTCAGTGGCTACGTTGTTTGTGATTGAAAAAGGTTGGTTGTAGAGCAGGCCATGTACGGCGTGATCAGACCAAGGAAAGTTAGCTGGGAGTTGATGGTTTTGGTTATCGAAACTGTAACGACCTAAGTTTAAACGGTTTGGAAAAGGGAATAATTTAGCACTGCGGGAAAAGAACGGATGTTGGTTGATCAGTTCATCATAATTCTGATAACCACAAATAAAAGAGAATGGACTGTTATTTACGGTATATTTATTAATAACAGCACCAAATCCATTGATTATTTGAAGTTCTATACCATGCTGGTGGTTTATTAATGTGACTGAGTCAATATTTCCAAATTTTTCATTTATAATTTTAAACATGTTGATGTCTCCATTTTAAAAAGATATTAACAAGAAGAAAAAAATATTCAATGGCGGTTTTAAAATGAATAATAAAATTCCATATACGAGCTACTCAGGAAATTCGGAACACTTATGTAAAAAAGGTGATGCAGTTGAATTTATTCAACCTTGGTACACGCCAATTTCTACCACACCAGAAAATACCGGTATGGCGGTGGGCGGAATTGGTAACACATTTACACTCACACCAAACGGCAACACGCCTAACTTCAGCTTTATTCCGGGAATCTTTGTCGATTGTTCAGAGCAAGTTATTAATTTTAATGATTTTTATGCGTCAGTGATGAATGTGCCGACTATCGATACGCTGCAAGTCCTTAATGAACAAGAGCTGAGTGTTCACCTAAACTTTTATCCTGCCTTGTTTGATGGCAAGAAGATCGAAAGCAAAAACATATCGAATGCGATTAACCTGATTAGAGCAGCATTAAAAAATGGTCGCTTCTACCAAGAAAATAAAGCTAACTTTACAAAGTGGAACGTTGAATTTTCAAATAAGACTCAATTATTGATTGAAGAAGATTCAGCTTCAATAATTTGTCAATTATATGTCGCCTTAGATTTCTTTAATGGTTTATTAACAAATGATACAACGAAGTTATTATCGCTTACCGCGGGTGATAATAATCATATAGATAGTGTTAATGGTAGGGATATAGAATATCAAGCTTTGTATCCATTAGCTGAATATAAATACAATAGCTTCGAAGATATTAATATAAAGCGTAAGGTAGTATCTCCGATCGTTAAAGAGAACAAACGCCTTTGTTCATTACCGATGCACTGGAATCACTTCGAATTAACCAATAATTCAGCGCAAACTCGAGTTATTACGCTTGCTCAACCGCTACAAAACTTGATTGGTTCAACCTATCAAAAAGGTCGCGATGGCATTCAAGATTCGGCTTGTACCTTATCTCAAAATCCGATCGCTCAGCAGCATGAAGTGGTTAACTTAAAAGGCGAAAGTCACAGCTTTACCGGTGTTCAGCTGTCGAGCCAATCGCCTTATCAGAGCGATATTGAAGGCGAAGTGGTGTTTGGTGTTCAAGCGGATAACCATTTGACGAAATTAGGCAAGGTCTCGATTTCTGTGAAGCCAACGCTTTACACCTCTAAGAGTGCTCAACAAACCGAGTTCGCACTGAAAACAGGCCGCACAAACACTGAGTTTCAAACTGGTATCTATACAGGGCGTGAAGCTCTGAGCGCATTGGTGGTGGTTCAGGTTGAATTGGAAGCGGGTGAGTCTGTTGATCTGCGTTTTGCGCAGGTAATGGCGCACAGCAAAGTCATGCTTAATGGCTGGTATTCAGATAAGGCTTACACGCAATTTTACCCGCAAACGCAACCAGCTCTGCTGATGTTAGAAGATGTATTACCAGAGGTAGAAGTGATTGAGCAACAGATCGTCGAACAACAAACAGCTTTCCTCGAACAAGCTCAAAGCAAGATATCGCAGCCAGAATCGGCATTGCGTTATGCGACGATGGCAATGAACTCATTGTCCTTCCTAGCCGAATCAACGGTATGGGATAAAGAAGATAAGTTCTTGGTGAAAGAGTGTGTCGACTATCCATTCTTTAACTCTCTGGATGTGTATTTCTACGGCTCATTCTCACTGCTTTATTTGTTGCCTGAGCTTGATGGCTGTGTGATGAAAGAGTTCTCGAAAGCCATTTTGGCGGAAGACTTTACTCAGCGTCGCTACTGGGAATATGAAGCGACGCCTAATGCCGAATTGATTGATGACAAGTACCAAGGCGTGCGTGCCATTCGAGGTGCGGTAATCCACGACTTGGGCAGCCCATTCGACATCCAGCCAGACGCTTACAGTTGGCACAACGTGAAAGAATGGAAGGACCTAGCGCCGAAATACATCTTGATGGTGTTCCGCCATTATCAAAACACCCAAGATCTCTCTGTGGTTAAAGAGTGCTGGCAGGCTGTGACTGAGAGTATCGATTTCTTATCGAACTTGATCGCTGAGGGCGATGATTTACCGCTAACCCGTGGCACAGACGATACCTTTGATAACCTTGCGTCTCACGGTATCTCTATTTACTGCGCGAGCCTTTGGGTAGCTGGCCTACAAGCCGCGAGTGAACTTGCACAATTGATGGGCGAAAGCGATCTAGCTAGCGGTTACTTAACGCGTTCGAAAAAGGCGTTAGCAACAGTTGAGCAAAGCTTGTGGGATGACAAAGAGGGTTACTACCACTTCTTCGTGACGCCAGTTCAAGCCAAGCATTTAACCGGTGCGGGCTACCAAGAATTGGAAACATTAGGCCTGACTTTGACGGGCGACGCGATTGCTGACAAGAGCACACTCAATGCCTATCTTAATGAAACGGACGCCTCAATTAATATCAGTAAGGTATCTCAAAGAGCCTCCAAGAAACGTTTGCTGAGTGAAACGGCGCCACAAGCCTTTACTCCAGAATACTTAGATTTAGTGCCAGATTCTGACAACAGCTTTGGCGATGCCCTGTTGGCTGATAGCTATCTAAAGTTGATCGGACTCGAGGGTATTTTCCCGCAACAGAATATCCAACGCGCATTGGACTATGTTTATAAGCATAACTTCGAAATCAACAGTCCTGAGTTGGGTGTTGCGAATATGACGTTAGCCGATGGCTCTCCACATGAAGCATTTCAGGCACAAGATGTGTGGATTGGTGTTCAGTTTAGTGTCGCAACAGCGTTGAACTTAGCGGGTAAATCGCAGCAAGCAGAAACATTGATGGATACCGTGTATACCGCACTCTATGACTATTCGAAAATTCCATTTGCAGCGCCAGAGGGGTTCAACTGCTCAGTCTCATTTGATGATAAAGATCTTTCAGCATCTTTTAAATTGTCACAAAATGATGCGAAAAAGTGGCTTACTGCGCTTAAATTACAAAAGTGTGTACTATCTGACGGTCGGGTGAGTCCTAACCTGACTAAAGACAGTGATAAATTTGTTAGTATGTTGCAAGGTGAAATTTCAGCTGATGAGGCCATGGCTCTTCACAAATGGCTACTGAGCACAGGGTTGAAATATACCGCTGGTCGCTATTTCCGACCGGGGATGATCTTCGCCTATTTGTATTGAAAGAACTAAAAGCTAACTAGTGAATTGAAAAATAGGGGGCGATTACGCTCCCTTTAATCGATTGAATTTAAGGTATCGAGATGCGTACTAAAACAAAAAAAACCACCGTATACGATGTAGCAAGACTGGCTGGTGTTTCTCCCAGCACCGTGTCTCGCTTCCTTAATCGAACCACTTATGTGTCGGATGATAAAAGCCAAAACATTGAGCAAGCCATTAAAGACACGGGCTACAAACCTAACTTCCAAATGCAAGAAAACACCAACCGACGCTCGCTCACTATTGGTGTCTTGGTGCAACACCCTGATAGCCCCTACACCAGTCGTATCCTCAACGACATGGAAAAAACGCTGATCGCTCAAGGCTATTCATTAGTGATCGCAACAGGGCATTGGCAGAAAAAGCTAGAAATGCACGCGTTGGAGTATCTGGCGAAAAGTAACGTGGATGGAATGATCATCGTGACAGGAAGCATTACTCAGGAAGAGATTGCTAAGTATGCACAAGACATCCCTATCGTGATGGTTGGTTACGATTTTGTTGAGAATAATGTTCGCTCCATCAATATCGACAACGTGTTGGGTGGCTATATGGCAACCCTACATTTACTGCAACAAGGGCATGTGAATATTGCTCATATTAAGGGGCTTTCAAGTCAACCTGATTCGGGAAATCGTTTTGAAGGCTATAAGAAAGCACTTCAAGAGGCAGGTATTAAAGTGATGCCAAAACTCGTTAAACAAGGTGATTTCAGTAGTGAGTCTGGCTACGAGAAAACGGTCGAGTTGATTGAATCTAAGGTTCACTTCTCCGCCTTGTTTGCTGCTAATGACCAAACGGCTTACGGTGCGATTAAGGCGCTGTCTGACCACGGTTATAAAGTGCCAGAAGATGTGTCTGTGATTGGCTTTGATGACTTGCCGACGTCTAAGTATTTCACGCCAGCGTTAACGACTTTGAGACAGCCTATTGAAGAAATTGGAGAGGTATGTGCTCAATCGATTTTGAATCTGTTATCTGGCGAGCGGCATGAAGCTCGACTACCACCCATTGATCTAATCGTCAGAGAGTCGACCAAGTCATTGTATCGTTAATTTCAAGACAAGCCTCAAGGTGTTGTGCCTGTGATGATTCGTATTGATGTCAGTGCGAACCGTGGTGCAGGAATGTCGCTGAGTAAAGCTATCGATCTCACTACTTATATTTGCGCGTTCACATTGTTCAATATGGGGATTGAATTGTGAGCTAAATTAGCTGTGAGATAATAAAGATGTCACATATTTCATGTGGCATTTTTTATTTGTGGGAAAAATAAACCTTGCATTGAATTTGTCGAGAAGTTTGTAGTGCACGGATATTAAGGTGTTACGTATGCTTACGTTAGTAAAGCGATAAATACTGTAATATCCAACCAAGTTAAACGTCACTACTTAGCCTTCATCCTAGACGGCTTTATTATAGGTTTTCGAATGAAAAAATTAACTCTAGCTCTCATTTTGTCCTTTTTATCGTCAGTCAGTTACAGTCAGGATTCTGAGTTTTATCCTGAATACTATTCCCAAGAAGTTATATCAAATGATCACTTAACTTTTGTCCTTAACTTTGATTTGGACTTTAAGTATGACAAAGAACGCTACATTGAAGCCGCTAACAAATGGCTAGGCATAATCAAAAAGGTTGATGGAAAAGATCAGCACACAATTAACATTGAAATTATTGTGTCAGATGATGTGGAAGAGTACGGCTTAGCGGCAGTAGAAGAGTATGAAGACAATATCCCCTCATTAGGCATTATCTGGATTAGCTCAGATCTCCATGAGCCTGATTTTGATCCCAAAAGCTATAAGCCAACTATTTTGCATGAATTTGCGCATATTTTTGGCGTTGGAACTTCAAGTGACGTGTTTATAGACGATTCAAAAGAGATTGCAGGTAAAGGTTTTTGTATGGAAACCAGCAAAGCAGTTACTGCCTATAATGAAGCTTATAATAGAGATTATGAATGCTTGCCATTTTCCGACGGCGGTCATTTATACGATTACATCAATGGGACTGACGACAAACGCGGTAAGGATTCTAAAGGCCGAACTATTCCGCCAATGCCTAAAGAGTTAATGGCTAATGGTGATGACTTGGGACCGGTGACGTTGTCAATTATTGATGATCTAGGCTTTGAACTTTACGATTAATTTTACAACGCCTTTAACTGGGCGTTCTTTAAATCTTCAAAGCTAACTCAATCACTACTTTAGGTTATACGGGGGCATGTAAGCTAAATCACTTTTGTCGGGTGGACGACACTTGTTACCAAGTGCCGTCTCCCTAAGAACCCAGCGTGC
>NZ_JBGONU010000023.1:0-73809 GCF_041439295.1 Vibrio sp. 1F253
TTTATCGCCCAAACTGGTTAAATTTTAACAGTGACAACTATCCTGCCAGAGGGGGACACCACTAATATAGATTATATTACAAGCCTCTTATTTAATTATAATGAGGCTTATTTTATTAGGACCGTTTAATTCTAGATGAGATAAATATTCATAAAATTGGAAATTAAACCTAAAAAGAATGAATACATAATATTTTTAAATATACCAAAGCGTAATTATAACGAGACTTCATCCAAATAATGTTTTCAGTTCATAACAAAACAATTCAATACGTTCACATCGGTGCATTCGCATCCGCTTGGTTCTCTGGCATCGCCTCAATAAAAGCGGGCAACTGGTTACACGCTTCGACTATCGAGTTAATCAGCGGATAAGGTGACATATCAACGCCAAAGCGCAGCGCGTTATACACCTGCGGCACCAAGCAGATATCGACAATACAGGGAGAACCCGAGAAGCTATACACCGAGTCGCCATGTGCTTTCCTGTGCTTCGCTAACTTCTCTTCTAGTGCACGGAAACCTTGGCTCATCCAATAGTGAAGCCAATCCATTTTCACCTCTTGTTCGCAAGATAATTCTCTCTCCAAATATTGCAACACGCGCAGGTTATTAAGAGGATGAATTTCCATCGCAATATCCTGAGCCATCGCCAGTGCTTGATAGCGCAGTGGTGTTTGCTCAGGAATCAGCGAGGTGTCTGGGCTGCTCTCACAAAAATAGTGCTCATCAAGATATTGAAGAATAGCCAGTGACTGATTGAGTTGAACGTCACCATCCACCAGCACAGGCACTAGTTCACTGGCATTGAGATCGCGATATTGTGGGTCATGTTGCTCGCCGCCATTACGCACCAAATGCACCGATTTCGACTCATAGTTGAGTTGCTTTAGGTTCAATCCAATACGCACTCGATAGGCTGCGGACGAGCGCCAGTAACCGTAAAGTATAATGTTCTTGTTCACGATGCTCTCGCTCATACTGAAACCCTATTACGTGGATTATAGCCCTCGATACTGGCTCACTTTTTGGTCTATCGCGCCAAAAATAGAATCACCTGCCGCATCAAACATCTCAAGCTTGATCGAATCGCCAAACGACATAAATTGAGTCGAAGGTTTACCATCGCGGATGGTCTCAATCATACGAACTTCAGCTATGCATGAATAACCCACACCGCCCTCGGCAATTGAGGTGCCATGGTCAGTGCCTTGCTTATTGGAAACCGTGCCCGAGCCAATGATTGCACCGGCCGATAGTGGGCGAGTTTTCGCAGCGTGAACAACTAATTCTGCAAAGTTGAAGGTCATATCCACACCTGCATTCGGGCATCCAAAAGGTGCGTCGTTGTAGGTTGAAGTCAGTGGCAGATGCACCTTGCTGCCTCTCCATTGCTCGCCAAGCTCATCAGGTGTTACCGCAACCGGAGAAAACGCCGAAGACGGTTTAGACTGGAAGAAGCCAAAGCCTTTCGCGAGCTCAGCCGGAATCAAGCCGCGCAGCGACACATCGTTCACCAACATCAGTAATCGAATCGACTCGTGCGCCTGTTTAGCACTTGCACCCATTGGCACGTCACCGGTCACAATCGCGACCTCACCTTCGAAATCGATGCCCCATTCGTCGCTGGCAAATTCGATATTGTCACGAGGGCCGATAAACGCGTCTGAGCCGCCTTGATACATTAATGGATCGACCCAGAAGCTTTCTGGCATTTCAGCACCACGTGCTTTACGCACCAATTCAACGTGGTTTACATACGCGCTGCCATCAGCCCATTGATAAGCACGGGGCAGAGGTGATTCACAATACTGAGGTGCAAACACTTCACTGCCTGTGACATGTCCGTTGTTTAACGAGGTGTATAACTCTTCTAACTGAGAAGCCACGCTGTCCCAGTTATCCAATGCTACCTGCATGGTTGGCGCTAGATGCATCGCATGGAAAATTTCGGTGGCAGCTACACATTGTTTAAGATCTTTACTTACGACCATCAATAGACCGTCGCGAGTGCCATTTTTCTTGGTTGCTAATTTCATCCTTGTCCCTTACTTCTTATCGTCAGCCATGGTTTGAGAACCTGTCTCTTGCAAACCCGTGTCTTGCCAACTGTAGACATATTCTTTGTTCTCAACGCTATCGAGTTCATCAGAGAACTGCAGCGCGTGGCGAGTATCGATCATCACCGCCACTTCGTCGGTAAACTTCTTCTTATGCGCCTGACCTGCCTTAAAGGCTTTAGGGTGAGGTCCATGCGTGAAGCCTGCTGGATGGAAAGTCACCATGCCCGCTTCAATATTGTCACGGCTAAAAAAGTCACCAGCGTGATAGAAGAGTACTTCGTCGTAGTCGTCATTGTTGTGGTAGAACGGCACTTTCAATGCACCTGGATCGCTCTCAATCGGGCGTGGTACAAAGGTGCACACTACAAAGCCTGCGCCAACAAACGTCGTATGCGCAGATGGTGGCAAGTGGTAGCGATGTGACATCAGCGGTCTGATATCGCGCCAATTCACTTTCACCACCGCTAAGTCGCCATGCCAGCCAATTGCATCCAATGGATTGAACGGATAGGTGATCACGCTGACTTTATCGTGGCGCTTCACCTGAACTTGGGTTTGATCTTCTGAATACTGAGCGCGGAATTGATCGTTGATTGAAGGGATATCGAGTGCCGCCGGATCAAACACCGCATGATTGCCGACCATGCCTTTCTCTGGCAGGGAGTAAGCCGCGTCTGTATTCTCAATCATCAAGATAAACATCGGCTCGCTTGGCTCTAAACGCCAGTTGGTCGAGCGCGGGATCATCACGTAGTCCCCTTCACTCACTGCTAGATGACCATAGTCACAATAGAGATCGGCGCTGCCTTGGTGAATGAACAACAGCTCATCGCCGTCAGAGTTACGCACTAAGAAATCCATCTTCTCATCCATGCGCCATACGCGGATTTTGCAGTCCGCATTGTGCAAAAGATGAGGCACCGCCCAAGGGGTTATCTGGCTGGCTTTTTCCACCAGCGTAAAATCAAAAGCGCGAGGGCGTAAATCCCCCTCCCACTCCGACCAACCTGTTGGGGCATGCTGGTGATGAAAGTGAGCGGCAGGGCCAAAGAATCCACTTCGGCCCGCTTCTCGCTCATAAATTGCCTCTTCGGGGAAGTCGGCGTGCGCTTGTTTAGAGCACACCCCCTCCCGATGAGGAAACGAGATCCATTTATGCATCGTCTAATACTCCTCGACGAATCTGGTCCTCTTCAATCGATTCAAACAGCGCCTTGAAGTTACCTTCACCAAAGCCTTCGTTGCCTTTGCGCTGAATGATTTCAAAGAACACAGGCCCAATTACCGTCTGTGTGAAAATTTGCAGCAAGATGCCGTCTTTGGTCGGCGCGCCATCAATCAGAACACGCAGGTCGCGCAGCAAATCAGTGTCTTCCCCGTGGCCTTTCACACGATCGTCAACTTTCTCATAGTAGGTATCAGGGGTTGGCATAAAGTCCATACCGCGATCACGCAGAGTCTTCACGGTTTTGTAGATGTCATCCGTTGCGAGTGCGATGTGTTGGATACCTTCGCCGTTGTATTCGCGAATAAACTCTTCGATTTGTGATTTGTCGTCGGAAGACTCATTGATAGGGATACGGATTTTGCCACATGGTGAGGTCATGGCGCGGCTCACAAGGCCTGTCAGCTTGCCTTCAATGTCGAAGTAGCGAATCTCACGGAAGTTACCAAGACGCTCATAGAACCCAGACCATACGTCCATATTGCCTTGCTTCACGTTGTGCGTGAGGTGGTCGATTTCATACAAGCCAACATTGGCTTCGGCCATGCGCTGTTCCGCATCGTCATAGAACCGGAAGTCGACGTCGTAGATGCTCTGCTTGCCATAACGATCCACAAAATAGAGCAGGCTTTCACCGATGCCGTAAATGGCAGGAATGCTCAGTTCCATCGGCCCTATTTCCGTTTTGTACTCTTCACCGCCGCCCTTAAACGCTTGCTCCATTGCAGCGGTTGCTTCATTGACACGAAAAGCCATACCGCACACCGATGGCCCATGCACTTTAGCGAACGCTTCCGCTTGGCTGTGAGGCTGTTCATTGACGATAAAGTTGATGTCACCTTGTCGATACAGCCAAGCCTCTTTTGAGCGGTGCTTGGCGATCTCAGCAAAACCAAGTGACACAAACAGCGCTTTAAGTTGCTCAATTCCCTTGTGGTCAACGGCCGTGTATTCAACAAACTCGAATCCATCCGTGCCAAGCGGGTTGTATGTATCCACCATGAACTTTCTCCTTGTACCTATTGGTTTTGTGTTGTGTTGTGTTGTGTATTTTTTGTCCTTAATTAAATTTGGCTCACAAGCCGACAGATTGGAATGGATGGAAGGAAATGGACAATAACGCTAAAAGCCCGTCAAATTGTAAAATATTTGTTACACATAAACCATCAAGACAAGAAAGTGAGTGCTATCAAGGGATTGAAAGATGGTGGTTTGATTTACAGCAGAGTAAGAGATGTTATTGAATTGTTACACACATCCTTTTGTCAGCTAAGGTAATAAATTGAACATTAGACTGATGATGCAAAAAAGCCGCTGTAGTCAGCGGCTTGATGAGTTCTAGAGCGAACCTAATTCGAAGGTAAGATTCTGTTTAATCCCAGTCGAGGATCGACCAATTCGGTTGATCAGCCAGTGCTTTCAAACGCGGGCATGGGTTTACCAAATAGGCAAAATCAGCGTGTTCACACAAAGGTAAGTCGTTGATTGAATCGGTATAAAAGTGAATGTCTGAGTAGTTAGTTTCTTGATTGTCTAACCACTCTTTTAAACGGGTGACTTTACCTTCACGGTAGCTTGGCACACCTGATATTTGAGAAGTAAAACGGCCTTGGTTTTCAATCAAGTCGATACCGAGTGCATTCTCAATACCAATCTTACGACCGACCGCTTCTACTAGGAAAGTGACGCTGGCAGAGATGATCAACATGTCGATATCATCATTCTCAAGCTGCTCAATCAAAGGTTTCGACTGCTTGAATTGCTTAGGTAAAATATGCTTCTCGACACACTCTTCCACCAAAGTAGTAACTTGCTCTGTTGGCATGTTCGCGAGTGGCTGCATGGAAAATGTTAGGTAATCTTCCATGTTCAATTTGCCTTCCGAATACAGGCCCATTAAACGCTTATCTTCATCAATAAAGTTGGGCGCAGTGGCAATGCCCTTTTCAACCAAGAACTCATTCCAAAGCATCGCTGCATCGGCATTGATCAGCGTTTCATCCATATCAAATACATACAAAGGTTTGAACATCTTAGGCTCTCACAGGTTGAGTTTCGTTAAGGTTAAAAAGGAGTTCTAGTTGGCTGCATGCTATAACGGGATTGTGACATTAAGAGCATATTTTAGTGGCAGTTGTATTTCACGGCTATGACAATCAACACATGCTTGTTTTTAAATACAACAGCTTATGGATTCAATCAGTATTGATACGCGACGTATTTAACTATATGTATTTAACTAACTATGTGTATTAGCTAACCAAGTGCTCATTAGCAAAAAAAAGAAACTCCGACTGATTCTGTCGGAGTTTCTTATAGAGTTGGATATGCTTTAGCGAGACATCAGCTAATTGAACTTAAACGATTTTCTGCTCATGTTCCTTGCTCGACTCAGTTCCTTTCGACAAGAAACTGGCAACGATCTCTCTCAGTTTCCCTTGATTGACGGGTTTTGGTAAAAATTCATCCATACCCACATCGAAGCACAAATGCTTATCTCGTTGCACGACGTTGGCCGTCAGCGCAACGATCGGAATGTGTTTAGAGGTTCCTTCTTCGAGCGCTCGGATCTGCTTGGTCGCTTCGAAACCATCAAGAACTGGCATCTGGCAATCCATAAAAATCATCTCGTATTCGTTGGCCTGGAATTTCTCGACACCAATTTCACCGTTGTCTGCAATATCCACCTCAAACCCCAGCTTCTTAAGCATCATTTTGGCGACTTGTTGATTCACTCTAGAATCTTCAACGACCAAAACCTTACCACTAAACGGAGCAGCCACTGGTTTTGGCTCTTCTTTGATTGGAGCTTGTTTGTCTATTTGTGTCGTTCTAACAGAAGCAGATGTCGTAGCTTCAACAGAACCCGATGGTTTGGTTAATGGCACGGGTTGATTATCTTTAAACGCTACCTCACCTCGATTTGGATAGGTAAAGATTGAGGTATCAGCCGATCTCGCCAGGACTTCACTCAGCGTCCATTTAAGCTGATTATCTTGATAAGGGCGAGCAATGTAGGCAACAAAACCCACTTGTTTGGCGCGTGCTTCATCCTGTTTTCGAGGATCGGCAGAAATCATCACTAGCTTCGGACAAGCTTTGTCAAAACGCTCAATCAAACTTCTTGCTAATTGGAATCCATCAATAGACGGCATCACTTTATCAATCAGCACCAGATCATAAGGCAACGACTTCGCCACAGACTCTGAAACAAGCTCTAACGCTTGAGTGGCGGTTTCACAGCACTCAGACTTAACGCCGAATGATTGAAGTTGTGTTGAGGTAATACGCATGTTCAACTGGCTGTCATCAACCAAAAGTACCGAGACTTTATTAAAATCGATGTTGCTCTCGTCAACGTCTAAGCTCGGGTCAAAGTCAGCGGTAAAGTAGAATGTACTTCCCTTACCTACGACACTGGTTAGCTCAAGCTTACTGCCCATTAAGGTCACGATCTTATCGCATATCGTAAGACCAAGCCCCGTGCCTCCGTAGATGCGGGTGGTGCTACCGTCGGCTTGTTGAAACTTATCGAATACCGATTGTTGCTTGTCTTCTGCGATACCAATACCACTATCGGTCACCTCAAATTTCACTCTGAGCTTTTGTTCCGGCTCTATGACTTCTTCTAAACGAAGTGAGAGCATGACATGACCATGTTCGGTAAATTTGATGGCATTGCCAACTAGGTTATTCAGTACTTGTCTTAACTGAGTGCCATCGCCAATCACCATGGTTGGGATCTTAGGATCAATCGCCAGTTGGAATTTGAGCCCTTTTTGCTCGGCTTTAACTCTGAAGGTCGACTCTACGTCGGCAGCAATACCCATCATTTTCATCGGTTCTTGCTGAAGCTCTAAACGACCCGCTTCAATCTTCGAGTAGTCGAGAATGTCATTGATTAAATCGAGTAGAGTAAGCGAAGAGGTGTTGAGCATGTCGACATACTCTTTTTGCTCTTTCGGCATATCCATTTCAGAAAGCAGTGATGAAAGCCCGATAATCCCGTTCATTGGAGTGCGGATTTCGTGGCTCATGTTGGCAAGAAATTCACTCTTGTTGCGGTTCGCTACCTCTGCAGTATCTTTGGCTTTTTCCAATTCTTGGTATTGTTGACGAATACGTTCAATCGACTGATTGTAGCTACTCTCTAGTGTAGAGATCTCATCACTGTATGTAGAGTTAGTGGGTGTTAGAAATCGCGGTTTGTTGTCTTCAACCTGTTGATGGTTGATCTGAGAAGACATGGTCATTAAGCGCTTAACTACAAGGCGGTAGACGATGGTTAAACATACCAGAGACAATAAGAAGATTTTAACTGCTTCGAAGGCGAGCAATAATAACACCCGGTCTTCAAAGTCGTTGAGAATCATACTTAGATCAGACTGCACCGTGAGCGTCGCCAGTTGGAACTCTGAGCCTCCCATCTGATGCACCATATCCCAAGATTGAGAATAAGACTGACCGGACGTCTGTTGACCTAATTCTAAAATTTTTTCATCGGGGCTTTCTATTAACAGATAACTGACCGAGGGTAAGCGGGAGATACCTTCAGCTTGCACAAACAGTTGCTCTCGGTCTTCAACCCACAAACTGGCGGTTAAGCCAGAAAGATAACCATCCTTAACTTGTTCGATCTGAGAACTGATAAAAGAAACTCGATTTTGGTACTCCACATACAAACCTAGACCTGTCACTATGACTGTGAATAAGGTACTGATTGCGATGATTACCCCGATCAACTGTCGGGAGAGTCCAATATAGCGTTTTCCTTTATTCACCATACAAAAATTACCATTATTGTTATCCTAGCAAACTACAATTACTCAACTAGTATAATAGTAGTCATTCATCAAATAACTAGGGAAGGTTATGAAAAAACATCTAATAGTTGCATCCATAGTCAGTTTGTTTTCAAGCAGTTATGCTTTTGCAAGCGAACCTGTTCACTACTACATTATTGCAAGCCAAGCGCAACCTTTTCAGATCGAAACTGACGGGTCATCTCACAGAGGAATGGTTTCGGATATTGTTGAAGCCGTATTTGACGACAGCCAATACGAGATCGATTACCACACCTACCCTTTCAACCGAATGATCGATAAGCTCGACGCTAGAGAGAATCCAAACTGGGTCACCTATGGCAGCCCAAGTTGGGGAAATATCCAATCTGTAAACCTGTCTAAAGATCCGATTTACAATGTAAAACATGTGTTACTTAGCAGCGGCAAGAAGCCATTTGAGTTCAACACTATCGATGATTTAAACGGAAAAGCGGTTGTATTGCTGGTGGGGTTTGAATATCCAAATCTAGAGCCTTATATCCAACAAGGTAAGCTTAACGAGATTCGAGTTAAAGATTACAGCGCGGCTTTTCGTGTATTAAACCGAACTCCGGGTGATACCGTTTTTGTTGAAATGGAATCTCGAATCAAATACAACCTAAATGAGCAGAAACTCAGTATTGATGACTACCAGATGCAAGAGTTTGGCTCTGTGATTAATAACTACCCCATCCATTTAGCATTTGACCCAGAGATGGATCCTAAACTGCAAAGCTTCATCGACCAGCGCCTCGACCAAATGAAAGACGATGGTCAGCTCAACGACATCGTACAGAGTTACTTATAGCAACAGCATCAGTTGTAACCTTCGCATAAAGGTATAGCTTAGGTATCGTAATTTAGCTCTCTTCGATGACTAACTCGCTCTTAAGCCTAAAAGGCTGCCCTGATTAGCACAGAAGCTAAGTAGGGCGGCCTTTTTTAATTCATCTTTAAGGGCTAAAAGAGTTTACCTGTAATCGACCTACTTAATTTGGAACCACGGAGGTAAATGGATTAGTGTGCAGCAATCAAATGCAGTTGCTGAGTACGAAGCTCTTGTCGTACTGCCATCAGAATCTTGCCTAAATGGTTCTCGCCGGTTCCATCGCCACCATCCCCCCAGAAGTGGTCTTTGTGCGAATGTTCTTTTATCACCGAATCTCCGGTATTAGTAAGAAACAACGCAAACTGTGGGTTCTGCCTGAACTTCTCTGTGACAATGAACTGCATCACTTCAACACGAATGTCATACCAATCTTCCCGAACTTGGTCTTCATAATCACGGCTTAAAGAGAATGCTTCAGCAGGAGTCGAGGCTTCGAGAATGGTGTTACGCAGCGCTTGAGAGGCAAACTTCATCGCTTGATAATAATGCTCGCTGGTTGCCCAAACTTGATCGTCGATTTTGATAGGACAAGCGGCAAAATTTGACAGGTACCCGTTTGGATCTTCAGGTTCATAGAACAGCACTTCTTTGGCTTTAGCCACCGAATTAGACATAGCCTTCTCCTTACCAACAACATCGCATATTTTTGCTTTAACTTTAAAATTAGTGGCGTTGCATATAACTGTCAAACAACTTAGTTAAAGAGTATGCCAAGGGCATGTTTTTAGTCGAGAACAAATAATGTAGAGGAAGGACAATGGATTTAAATGGTGAGAGGCAAGGAGCATGGTTTACTTATAAAAAGCACAAACTTCTTTAAAAAAGTCATATAAATCAAAGGGTGGCGGTGCGCCACCCTTCTAAATGCAATGGGGATTGTTAATGAATTAGACCTAGCTCCCTCGCTTCTTCCAGGCTAAAACCGCTTTCTCTAATTTCTCTTAGAGCTTCAATACGACGACGAGCTTCAGCAGATTTCATTTTCTTTTCTGGTTTGAAAGATACTTCTTCTTCAGCATCCCACTTATTTGCAATATTTGTCATTTCATCATGGTTGATAGAATTAATGGACATGTTTTCCTCCGAAAAGCACCATGTAATGGACAGGTAATCTGTAGCAAATGCTATTTCGCTTGTTAAGCAATTCTGTACTGAAATGTGATGATTCCGACGCTTCACAAAGCTAATTAATAAATGCCTCATTTAAACTTTGCCAAAGCCATTTTCTGCCATTACATTTAAAAGATTCCCCATAAGAAATGTGGTTTGATCCACCTCTCATTTTCCTCGTTCTCATTTCCTATTTCCCGCTGAAACTTCATGAAATAATCAAAAAATAATTCGAGTCACTTCATTCTTTTTGTGCTCTTCTCTTCCACTAAATTCAACACATGTTAATGATAATAGTTATCAATATCATAACTGAGTGTTTATCATGTCTAGGGAAAATTCAGAGACACCTCTTCTCGAAGTGAAGAATCTATGTGTCGATTACATTACCGATGACGGCGATTTTAATGCCGTAAAATCCGTAAGCTTTAATATAGGTCAAGGCGAGATTTTTGGTTTAGCGGGAGAATCCGGGTGTGGCAAAAGTACCATCGCATTTGCCATTAACCGCCTGCATAAGCCACCGGCTTTCATCTCTGGCGGGCAAATACTGTTTGGCGGGCAAGATCTGCTGAGCTTATCGGACAGCCACTTGAACACCTTACGTTGGAGTGAGATCGCAATGGTGTTCCAGAGCGCGATGAACTCGCTTAACCCTGTACTGACCATTGAAGAACAGTTTGCCGATGTATTGCGCCACCACAAGGGCATGAACAACGAGCAAGCAAAAGATCGCGCCGAAAAGTTACTCGACCTAGTCAATATCCCTCGCCACCGTCTAACCGAGTACCCGCACCAGTTTAGCGGTGGGATGCGTCAACGTTTGGTGATTGCTATAGCTCTCGCGCTCAACCCTAAGTTGATTATCATGGATGAACCGACCACGGCACTGGATGTGGTTGTACAGCGTGAAATTCTGCAGCAAATACACCAACTCAGAGAAGAGTTTGGTTTCTCAATATTGTTTATCACCCACGACCTCGCACTAATGAGCCAACTGTGCGATCGAATTGCCATCATGCGTCATGGACAGATAGTTGAAGTCAACCAAGCCCATGAGATTCGCAATAACCCTCAGCACTCCTACACCCAAAAGCTATGGAGTTCCTTCCCCAATATTCACGAACACGCTCACGCAACTGCGTGCTAGGAGAGCTCCATGTCACAACCTATTTTTCAAGTAAAAAACCTCGTTAAAGAATTCACTGTTGGTGGTGGATTTGGCAAAGAAGAGATCTTTAGAGCACTGCATGGGGTGAGTTTTGATTTACATGCAGGTAAAACATTGGCACTGGTTGGCGAATCAGGCTGCGGGAAAAGCACCTGCGCTCGACTGATGACCAAAGTGTATCCGCCAACAGAGGGAGAAATACTGTTCAATGGCAGAGATATTTCTACCTTAAAAAGTCGTAAAGATATCTTGGATTACCGAAGCCGCGTGCAAATGATATTTCAAGACCCATTTGGCTCACTCAATCCAACCCACACTATTGAACACCACTTAACGCGGCCCCTTAAGATCCACAAGCAAGTTGCTACGAAACAAGCTCTCACAGAGCGTCTCAAAGAGTTGTTAACGCTGGTGGAGTTGCCCATCGAAACTCTCACCAAATACCCTCATGAGCTCAGTGGAGGCCAAAGACAGCGCATAAACTTAGCAAGAGCACTTGCAGTCGGTGCTGAGGTTATCCTTGCCGATGAACCCACCTCGATGTTGGATGTTTCAATACGACTCGGTGTTTTGAACCTAATGCAGAGGATGAAGAAAGAGTTAGGGATAGGTTTTTTGTACATTACGCATGATCTCGCAACAGCACACTACATCGCAGAAGAGACGGCTGTGATGTACAAGGGACAGATCGTTGAGTGGGGATCAACCCAGTCGATCTTAACCAACCCACAACACCCATACACTAAGTTATTGATCTCTGCAGTGCCCGATCCTGATCTACCATTTGGCGAACTCGTGAAAAATGAGCCAAACTATTCAATAGACGCAGATCGTCTTCGTGAACAAAGCAGTGAAATACAGCATGAGATCAAGCAAGTTTCAGATAATCACTATGTTAAACAGTGGGATAACGTTGCATGAGTGAACTAGACACTTGGTTAGAGCGGATCGGAAATTGGTACAAAGACCGAAAGCATGATCAAGTGGAGAAGTTAGAGCCTTTGATCTTAACGCCTCCAGATGCACTCTGGGGGCCTTTGATCACGGATGAACAGAGCAAAGGCATCGCATGCTGGTTAGACGGATGCTTGAGAATCTTTACGTTTTATCGATATAAAGATGAAATTCTGACGGCATCGACAAAGCTTCCACCACCAAGCCCACCATCTATCTCAAACGAACTTTGTGGCTCGCACCATCAGGAAAAAGCTTTCCAATACCTGATGTTTGCCTATAGTAAGCTTCAAGCTGTGTCTTGTAATCCAAAATCAGAACCTGACTTACAAGAGTGGTGTACACAGCGGCTACAGCACTTGTGTGTATTGGCTTTGGAGTTTACCAACCAACAACAAGAACCGCGCTGGAAAGAAGAATCAGAAAAATTGATCGAATCGCATGTACGCTTTATGGCAAGTCAACACCAGAACGATGATCAAGGTATAGCTCTACGTCAACTACACTGATCCACTCCTTGTTCAACCCCTGTTCGATCAAGCATCAAAGCTGAACCCCATCAAAAATAAGCACCGTAGAAAGCATGATCTCACCTTGATCATGCTTCAGGAACGGACTCCATAAGCTGTAGAATTTAAATGGTAAGCTTTTGAATGTTAATGATTAGCCGAATTACAGGCAAAAAAAAGCGAGTCCCTTAGGAACTCGCAAAAATCTATTCAGTATGATGTAACAAAATATGAGCCAATCTATTAATCATAAGAAAGGACAAAAGGTTGTCTATTCGGGATAAATAATAATCAACTGGATGCGCTACATTGTCATCAATTTGTCAGCGTTAGGTGCGGTTTTAATCAGCACCTAATGTGTTCAAACTATCCATTCGTCGACCGTAAATACGGGCTTCTTACAACTGAGCAGTGACAGTGATTGGTGGTTAGTGGTTAGTGACTAGTGGCCAATCGCCATTTCGTCGAGCGCTAAGAACACGTTTTCGTCTAAATGACCTTCGTGAACTTGTTTACACACTTTACGACGCACAGCTAAACCAGAGATCAAACGCTCAATAGACAAGTGTCGATTGCTGGTGCTGTCACGGTCGTTGTAAAGCTCAATCAAGCGACTCAGTGTTTCGTATGGGATAACGTCCTCCCCTACCCTCAACCAATCAAGCTTCTCAATGAGCTCAGAACACTCTTCTTTGATTGAAGCATGTGAATGCCCTGTCATAGCAGATAAAGCCGTTATGCTGCGTTCTAGAGCCTCTGCAGAGGTATATTTAGAGAGAGTAATCATGATCTCGTCAGCGTTGATCTCAACAGAGTGTTTACGCTGCTTAACTCGACGTCCCAATTTGCCTCTTGGCGACGGTGCTTTGCGCTGAATTGGCTCAAACTCACCATCGATAATCTCAGACAACTCTTCCAATTTCTGCTTAGACACCATTTCATTACGCAGTGGGTTCGGTAACGTTGGTGCCATATTACGCTTGCCTGCATTGGTGGTGCGTGCTCTTGAGTAACGTAAGACTTCTTCCACATTACATTTGATATCAACCTGATAATCAGTCGTTTTTCCTTTTTCGATCAACGCGGTGATCGTTAAGTGATAACCCCAAAGGTTAACCAGGAAGGTATCTTCTTGATCCCCTACTTCACCTAACTTTCTGAGCTCGCGGATCAGATCCATCGAAAAACGACGCCAATCGATGTTACGCGCCAATTTCTGATTCAGCTCGCTGAGCAACATGCAATCTGTATGGCGGCGTGCCATACGGCTTCTAAAGTACGAATACATTTGGAAGACCAAGGTATGTTGCTTCAGGATTTCTGGCGGAAATAGGAAGAAATAATCACGAGTGAGCAGCTCTTCGTAGAACGACGGTTCCCAAACCAGGATGTACAGGTTCGGTTTAATGCGAATTTCGCCGTCAGAGCCTTCTGTAGGCGCTTCTTCCGATGCGGTAATGGTTCTAGCTAGGAATCGGAAACGATCACTCTTAAAGCCTTCTGGCATGTTCTCGCTAAGCCAACGGCCTGTGAGCTCATGCAATTGGAAGTCGGTAAATTCGATACGATCAATACTGTCACGGATCGAATCACGTGCCGGCCCGCTGTCTTTCTTGCCACGCAAGGACAAAATATCCGTGATGTAAAGTGGTGTTTTGTTCGGTGTGTGTTTCGCGTCTAGATGGTAATCATCTTGGTGATGATCATGATATTGAACAGTAAGCGTGAATAACGCGAATAGCGTCATCAGATCATCAACCGTCATAATGTTTTTTGAAGATCGTGTCTCGATCACCGCTCGAGTTCCAGAGATCGAAACCATTGATTTTTGGTAGCTCTTGCGCGTTCTAGGGGGCGCTAAGGCTTGATCAATAATACCCGCCCAATTAGTTGGCGACACAATAAATTGATCGGCTTCGTCTTTCATCGTTGGTGGGGTATTGAGTCCGTGTTCATTCAATAAGCGCTTGTTGACTTTGGTTTGAGCTAGAGCTTTAGATCGCTTTTGCTTCTCATTTTGCTTCACGCTTTCTGTCACTAAGCTAGTAGCACCCAGTACCGATATCAATTGGTTTGGGTTCACAAAGCGATGCAGCATAGTTTTGCCAGCAAGACCTTCTTCAAAGCGAACCGGAATTTGTCTGAAAAGACCGATACTAACCGCAGCTCTTAACCTTTGCTGTAAGGCTGCACGAGTAACTTGGCCATCGGTTGATTCAATAATCTCGGTAGTGGAAACGTAACCGTCTTTGCTGCTAAACCCACGAAGTGAAATTAGGTTAAGAAGCTCAACAATGCTTTTGGTGACACCTTTGAAGTGTTGATATTGTTCTATCCATTCAACGGCTGTTTCAGATACCTCAAATAAATGACCATCTTTGTGGCTTCGTGCCTTAATTAACAATTTCTCTTCTGGTTTCATTTTTGATCCGTATCACACTAACCGTAATTTCACTATAGTTCCTGAATGATAAAGAAAGAATGATCATAAATAAAGAGAATTTATTGGCTTTTAAATAACTGATCTTTTTGATTAATATGATCTTAAATGATTAAGTGATCTAATGATCTGGCTGTTTCTTTGCCTTTAAGTTGCTGAATTTAAACGTTTAAAATAAAACCCCTTGGAAAGCATGATCATAAAAACCCCGAAACTATGATCATTAAATCAAAGAAAGCATGATCACAGAACTTCAGAAGTATGATCATTAAGTTATTGTAAGCATGATCATTATTGGCTTGAAAGCATGATCATTATACTTATACAGCTTATCCACAGTTCGGAAGTCAACATCATCTTCTAAGTCACTTCATACACATCAATGTGGATATTTATGATGGCCAATCTATCGGAACAATGATCAAGTGATGGTACTTTTTTATCCTTCCCGCCCTATTGAGGATAAAATTTAATCTGTATCTGTTGAAAATGGATAGCTTTGATGTATTTAGCGCAGGTGGGAGTTAACTTGGAAGCATGATCATGAAATTGTCATGTTTGCGTATTCTCGGTCAGTGTAGATTGAATTTTCAATCATTGAGCCCTTATAGGCGTTGAATCCCCATTGCAAAAGCATTTGTCCGTAACTTAGCTCTTAAATTACATGCTTCCGGAACGATATTTACTTGATCATTTTTCCGTAATTTGATCATTTGTAATGTGCAGTTGTTCGGATCAATATTGCTAAGTTTACGCCTTGATCATGCTTCATAATTGGGTGTTATTAATTATCTTACACTGGATATGTACCATGATCATTCTTCCGCTCAGGTTAGAATCCTCTGTTGTTTTTTTGCACCTCCTCTTCTCTTCTGTTTTGAATTTTTTGTCCATTGAGCGTTTTTTAATTTTTATTGAATTGAAAATCTATAAATTCGAATGCAAATCACACCAACCGTAATCTATGGTTGTGTTTCAATCGTTCCGCAGATTTTTAGCGATAATATCATTTACATTGTAAATATGTGATGCTGTAACATTTTAAATGTGAGCTAGAAATAACATGGTTGTGCATGATGAAAATGATGACTTTTAGTATTACTCTGAGACGAAGTTTCATCAAATTGTAAAAACACTGTCTATTTTATGTGAGTTTACTCATAAATGCATGTTCATGTTTTTGTTGTGTTTGTTGTTAATCGCTGTACAATTTGTACTTAGTTAATCATTACGGAAACTGGCAATGAAAAGAGAACAAACGATTGATAAGCTCTATCAGCTAGCCGAACAAACTCAACAAGTTCAGGCTGACCGAATTGAGATTATTTTGGAAGAGCGAAGTGATGAACATTTCCCTCCAATGTCTAAAGCTATGATGGAGACTCGTTCTGGTTTAACGCGTCGTAAACTCGATGAAGCGATCACTAAACTTGAAGCTGATGGCCATCAGTTTACAAAGAACAACGCCAATCACTACTCGATTTCATTGACAGAAGCTCACATGTTGATGGACGCGGCAGAAGTGCCAAAGTTCCATCAACGTAAGCAGCATGCTGACAACAAACCATGGATTATCAACGTACAAAACCAAAAGGGTGGTACGGGTAAATCAATGACGGCAGTTCACTTAGCTGCGTGCTTATCTCTAAATTTGGATAAGCGCTACCGTATTTGTCTGATTGACTTGGATCCACAAGGCTCTTTGCGTCTGTTCTTAAACCCACAAATTAGTGGTGCAGAGCATGACAGCATTTATTCTGCAGTTGATATCATGTTGGATAATGTGCCAGAAGAGCAGGATGTTGACCTAGAATTCTTGCGTAAGAACGTGCTGTTGCCAACTCAGTATCCTAATTTGAAGACTATTTCAGCCTTCCCAGAAGATGCGATGTTTAACGCTGAAGCATGGCAAAGTCTGTCTAGAGATCAGTCACTTGATATTGTTCGTCTTTTGAAAGAAAAGCTTATCGACAAAATCGCCGATGATTTTGATGTGATCATGATTGATACTGGACCACACGTGGACCCGTTAGTGTGGAATGCAATGTACGCGTCGAACGCACTTTTAATACCATGTGCAGCCAAGCGTTTGGACTGGGCTTCAACGGTTAACTTCTTCCAGCACTTGCCAACGGTTTATGAAATGTTCCCGGACGATTGGAAAGGGCTTGAGTTCGTTCGTCTAATGCCAACGATGTTTGAAGACGACAATAAAAAACAGGTATCAGTTCTGACTGAGATGAACTACCTGTTGAATGACCAAGTAATGATGGCCACGATTCCAAGAAGCCGCGCCTTTGAAACTTGTGCTGACACTTACAGCACGGTTTTCGATCTGACGGTAAGCGACTTTGAGGGCGGTAAGAAAACTCTGGCTGTGGCTCAAGACGCAGTACAAAAAAGTGCTCTAGAATTAGAGCGTGTATTACATAGCAACTGGCCTTCACTTAATCAGGGATAACAAGAATGGCAATTAAAACATCTGACTTAAATGCAAAGCTATTTGGTAAAGCAAACAAACGTCGCGTAGCTACGCCACAAGAAGCTCAAACTGCGGTAAAAGAGCAAGCTCAAGTGATTGAGCTTTCTGTTGCGGGTGAAGATTTAGTTTCATTTGAATTGGTTCGAATTCCAGCCGCTGATGTAGCAACACGAACGGTTGTTTTTGAAGAGAATGCTCGTGAGCAGTCTTTCTTGAATGAGCACGCGCTTTCTGACGTACTAACTACGCTTAAAGAGCGCGGCCAGCAATATCCAGCGGTTGGCCGTAAGAACAAAGACGGCAAGATTGAAGTTCTTGATGGTAGCCGTCGTCGTATGTCATGTATTTTGGCTGACAAAGAGTTCTTGATCTATGTCGCTGAAAACATTAACGGCGAACATGCTAAGTTTTTATCAGATGTAGCTAACGCTCATAAACCACTTTCTCTCTATGAGAAGGGGAAGGAGATGCAAGCGAAGCTTGATAAAGGCGAAGCTGAAGACCAGAAAGCACTCGCTAAAATGTTCCAGTGCAGTGAAGCTTTGGTGAGTGGCGCGTTGAAAGCGGCCGCTTTACCACTTGAATTATTACAAGCTTACCCAAATGTGAGCGATCTTGGCCGTCCGACTATTGTTAAGTTACACAAACAATTTAGCGGTCTTACTAGTGAGCAGCAACAAACATTACTGACCAAGTGTGGTGCTTCTGAAGGTTTTGTGTGGCAGCGCAGCGAAGCTCAAGGCGTAACTCGTTTAACAAAAGACGTGACAGAGACTTTAGAAGGTTGGGTGCTCGAACTAGCACCAGCACCCGCGAAGAAAGCTTCTCCAAAAGTTGAACTTATTAAAGGTCGAGCGTCATATAGCCGTAAGGGTTCAAACTTGGCGTTAAATCTTAAGAAAGTTGATGATACAACAATGGAAGAAATCCTAGCATTCGTACAATCTAAGTTAGACTAAGTCACGACTTTCATTACTCCTCTAAAGCCGCTTTATGCGGCTTTTTATTTGGCTGTGATAAACTGTGTTTAGATGAATCTGGACGCTAACTATGACAAACCCAACCAATACTTTTCTGCATACACTTTCTAATATTGCCCAACACAATGGTCACCGTTACGGTGTGGTCTTTGATGGCGACTTTGATTGGCAAAACTCTGCTGTTTTAACCTTCCTTGAAAATTCGTACACTCCGAGCATTTTCCAGATTGGTGGAACTCCGTTTGAAGGTGTGATTTATGCTCCAGTCAAAAAAGGCCAACAATTGCTTGGTCGTGAGTGCCAAGTTCTTGTTTGTGATTTTAGAGATCAGTTTGATGCGAATGGTTTTAGCGCTGCACTAGGTTCGTTAATCGGTGGTGGGCTGTTGTTGGTGTTGCCGCCAAAAGTTGATGACTCTGAAGAAAATGAGAGCTTTGGCCAACGTTGGTTAAAGAGGAATTTCAATAAGCTCATTTCGGTTTCACAACATAACGAAACAGACGATGTTGTTCAAGCGACTAAAGCACTTCCTCTGAAGCAAGACTTTGAAAACAGTTTGGACAAATTTGAACAGCAAAATCTGGCCGTTGAGTTGGTTAAAAAAGTGGTGTCTGGGCATCGTAAACGTCCTTTAGTTCTCACGGCAGATAGAGGGCGTGGTAAAAGCTCTACATTGGGTATTGCCGCTGCTCAGCTTTTAGTTGAGCGTCATGGATTAAATATCATCGTGACAGCGCCTTCAGTGAAAGCAATCGAGCCTGTATTTTCCCACGCGAGTCAACGCCTAGAAGACTGTGAAGTGGTCAACGCTACTTACATTTGCTATCAAAGCGGAAGTTTAAGATTCGTAGCACCAGATGAATTACTTAAGTCTAAGCCTGATTGTGATTTGCTATTAGTCGATGAAGCGGCTGCAATTCCAATCCCGATGCTCAAATCTATGGTTGGCATTTATCATCGTATGGTTTTTTCAACCACCGTTCACGGATACGAGGGGAGTGGGAGAGGGTTTGGACTTAAGTTCGAGTCTTGGCTTTCAGAGCATCGCCCGGGGTGGAAAGGTTTTAAGCTCGATCAGCCCATTCGTTGGAATCGCAATGATCCACTAGAGCGTTGGTTGTTTGATTGCTTCTTGCTTGGTAACGACGCGTCGCTAAGTGACTCGGTGATTCATGAGTTAGATAGCTTTTCTGATCTGGCAATCAACCAACTGAGCTTGGTCGAGTTATCAAAGGCAGAATGCTTGGCGAACCCGGAGCCGCTACAGCAATGCTTTTCTCTTCTTGTTGGCGCTCATTATCAAACGTCACCAAACGATCTAATGCAGTTTCTCAACAATCCAGCAATCCGTTTGTACGCTGCTTGGCAGAAAAACGAATGTTTAGGTTGTATGTTGGTAACTGAAGAAGGTCGGTTGGATAGCGATCTGATTGCTCAGATTCAACTTGGAAAACGAAGACCTCAAGGTCACCTAGCTCCAGTGTTACTCGCAAACCAACTGGGTTGTACGCAAGCGGCGCTCAGTCGTTGCCTTCGAGTTATGCGTATTGCCGTTTCAACACGTCATCAAGGTTCGGGGATTGGTCGCTGGATGTTGGGGCAGTTGTCAAAGCAAACTAATCAGGCGGATTACTTAGCAACGAGCTTTGGCGCGACCAGTGAATTGATTTCATTCTGGCGCGATAACGATTTTGTACCTGTGCACATTGGCCACCAGCGCGATCAAGCAAGCGGCTGTCACTCGGTATTGATGGTTAAGCCACTTAATAAAAGCGCACAGAATTGGGTCTACAATCTGATAAGTCACTTTGAACGTAGTTTCTGTTTTCTCACTTCTGGTTCTTTGGCTTCTCTCGAGGTTGATATGGTGCGCGCATTATTACCAAGGCAAGCGGAATCTATGGCAGAGTCTGAAATCCAACTCCTCAGGAATTATGTCGATGGTGGTAATAGTTACGACAGCATTGGTTTCAGTGTCCTGAATTTGATTCTCCAAAGTAATGGTCATCAAGCGCACATAACTGAATCTGACGCTATAATCGATACAGGTTTCGTTGTTCCAGACTTACTTATCGCGAAAGTCGTGCAGCAGAAAGAGTGGGGGACTTGTGTCGAACAGTTTAATCTAGTCGGACGAAAACAAGCTGAGCTACAGTTTAGGAAAGATGTCGGTACTCTACTATTAAATTTACACTGTAAATAAGTAGGTCAACGATCGTCACTAAATTTGGAACGACAGAGCATATGTCGAGCTGTTAATTAGATTTACAGTGTAAATTAGAAGGCCGGATTTACACTGTAAACTGAACCGCGGTATGTAATGACCTATGTGATTTCAATTATCCAATCTTTATGCAATTTCTCAATTTGTTGAACATGTCCATCATGGCGCTCATTTCCTATCTCAATTCTACCGATCTAATCATCGCCGTTGTTTGGAAGGTATAATTTCATATTATCACATCAATTCACCCCGAATCGTTTGGTGATGAAGATCCGTCGCTGTATTGCGATCTTATGCTCGTACCCAATATTCATAGTTTGAAAAATCGTGAAAGAATCTTTTTTGTAAAGGTGAAGAAGAGATTAGAATCGGTCAGTCTTATTTATGAGTCCCTTTGCAACATCGAAAGTAAGTGATGTGACGCTGATTATTCTACTGTAGTGATTCTAAGCACTGAGCGAATTATATAGACTGCATAACAACAGAGTTATTAAGGGTACACAATTCGAATGTGGGATAGCATCGTTACATTGTCGGAAGATAGGAAGCAAGTGATGGCATGTCTGCCGTCTGGGTTTGTGGTCAACGCAAGCTTTGACAATAAGACATTACCAACAACCTTAGAAGCTTTGAACGCATCAAACTATTTTATTTTCGAAGAAGAGATACTGCGTTTTGTCACTCTTGCTAAAGAAGGTAAGGGAGAAGCTTATCAAGGAATATTGATTGCTGAAGTTCGTAATTCCAGTGTTACGGTTGAACTGTCTGATGATGAGATGCTCGCAAGTCTTGTTGTAACTGGGGCATATAATGGGCAGGCATTACGTGGCAGCGATATCATTCATTGCTTGGCTCAGGCTCACATAACGAAAGGAATTAATAAGCTAGCACTTAGAAAAGTATTGATGATGAGCAGCAAGCTAAAGCCGGGTGAAAAATTTACTCAGCCCGTTGCCAAAGGTTCTCCAGCTGTGAAGGGTAAAGATGCTAAGTTTTCAGCATTGGTTGAAGATATTACTCATCAAGTATTAAAGCCTCGCAGTAAAGACGCCGGTAAGATCGATATGCGAGATCTCGGCGAAACCATTACCGTTGGTCAGAATGACCCGCTAATGAAACGAACTCCTGCCACCAAGGGTATTGCGGGCTTTACCGTCCAAGGTCGAATTATCCCACCCCTTCCGGGCCAAGACAGTTTGATTAAGCCAGGAAAAGGAACCCACATTTCCCCTGACGACCCTAATTTATTACTTTCTTCATCCTCTGGTCTGCCCATTATTAAAGAGCGAAGTATCGAAGTGGATGACGCCTTATGTGTTAGCAATGTCGACGTATCTACTGGGCACGTTAAATTCAAAGGTAATGTGTTTGTCTCTGGGAATATAGAACCTGGAATGATAGTGAAGGCGACCGGAAGCATTACTGTTGGTGGCTTTATTGAATCTGCAGAAGTTCAGGCTCAGGGGGATATAAAAGTCGCGAAAGGAATTATTGGTCATACGACCAAAGAGGATGAGCCAAAAAGCTGTAAGGTACTTAGCAAAGGCTCTATCACAGCAAGCTACGCACAGAATACTGAACTGCAAACCGGCAATGACATTCTACTCAATCTACATAGCATGAGTAACGACATTCGTTGTGGCAACAACCTCATTGTGATGGATACCTTTAAGAAGCATGGCACACTTAGTGGCGGTGAAGCTAAAGTCGGCGGTAAAGTGGAATGTGTTTTCTTAGGCGTTGAAGGGGATACAGCAACTAAGGTTCATGGCTTTGCTCGCTTCGAGGGATATCAAAAAAAGATAGCTCAATTGAAGGAGATTTATAAGCACGCTCAAGAACAAACCATGGACGTCATCCGTCAAGAACTCGAATTTAAGAAGCGACCAAAAGCGGAAAGAAGCGAAGAGCAAGCGTTGGAGATTGAGCAGCAACGAGAAAAAAACAATCAAGCGATAGAGAAGACTAAATCGCAGTTGGATACACTCGAAGCTGAATTTGAGACAAACCTTGCCGAGTGCACAGTAGAGGCGCACGAGAAAGTGTACACCCGTGTATCTGTTTTGTTTGGTGATGAGATGGTGACGACTAAGCGAACGCACGGCGGCAGTGTTTTCTCGTTCAATCAATATGAAATTCAATGTTCTTTCAAAATGGAGAAAGAAGATATCTCATTGTAATTGAGCGACTCTGAAATTGCCCAATACTAAATAGAGCGGTTCGAGCAGTTTTCTGCTCATTAGACCAAATAAGAAAGGGGGAGCTGATGCTCCCCCTTTGCTTTTGCTGATATTGACTTAGTTCGATTCTTTAAGTCACATGAGCGCTTTAACTTGCCGCTTTTACCTTTCCTTGCTTCAAGTCTGACAGAACTTGTGATTTTGGTCCGTCGGCAATAATGCTGCCTTTCTCCATCACAATCACTCTATCCACGATATCCAACATCGACGTTTTGTGGGTGATAAGAATCAAAGTCTCACTAGGTAACAGCTGGCTCAGCTGATGCTTAATGTGCATCTCTGAACGGTTATCCATAGCACTGGTAGGTTCGTCCATCAACAATACAGGAGGGCGCCCTAGGAAGGCTCTAGCTATGGCTATCGACTGACGTTGACCTCCTGAGAGTAAACCACCACCTTCACCGACTTGGCGTTCTAAGCCTGCGGGATCTTGCTGAGTAAAAGCGGTAACACCTGCACGGTTGGCTGCATCCATGACATCACGATCGTCAACCAACGGGCGTCCCAAGGTAATGTTGTCTCTTACCGTGCCATAGAATAGATTACTGTCCTGCGGCACACAGCCTATATTGCGTCGTACGTCGACATGGTGAAGTTGTTCCATATCGGTGTCATCAATGCGTACATGACCTTCTGTGGGCTTATACAGGCCCATAATCAGGCGTTCAAGTGTGCTTTTACCTGAACCAATTCGCCCAATAATCGCGACCTTTTCACCTGGACTAATATTAAGAGTCAGGTCTCTTATAGACGCGATTGGCGAATCAGGGTAATGGAATGTTACTTTATCAAGCGCGATATGCCCTTGAATAATCGGACGGTGGATGTATCGCTTACCTTCCTCTTGTTCACTGGGCATCGACATGACTTGTTCAATCAAGGTCATTGATGACTTCGCTTGGTTATAACGCGTAGAAAGCAATGATAACTGGACAAGAGGACCAATTGCTCTACCACTCAACATAGTAGCGGCAATCAAGCCACCCATTGTAAGAGTGCCTTCTGCCATTAGGTACACACCAAAAATAATCATTCCCACATTGGTACTTTGTTGAACAAAGCCAGCAGTATTTTGGATGCTATCGGTAATACGACGACTCTTGATATTCCAGTTCGCCATGTGCGCAACAGCTTCTTCCCAGCGGAATTGGAACTGGCTTTGAGCGCTGAATAGCTTAACGGTTTCTAGCCCCGCTAAACTCTCAATTAAGTTTGCGTACTTCTGAGAAGCAAGGCGAGAGCCTTCTTCAATGGTACGACGCAGCGGGCCTTGTATTAACAACGCATAGATGATCAGTATTACCACGCCAACGACAGGAACAAACACAAGGTTGCCAGCCATTAACCAAATTAACGCCAGGAACATAAGAGCGAATGGCAAATCGATTAATGAGCCTATTGTTGCCGAAGTAAAGAACTCACGGATTGACTCGAATTCTTGCAGATTTTTAGCAAAAGCACCGACAGAAGCAGGCTTCGCTTCCATGCGAATCCCGAGCACCTTACTGAACAACTTAGATGAAATCAGGATATCGGATTTCTTACCCGCAACGTCAATAAAGTAGCTTCGCATTAACTTTAAAAGCAAGTCAAAGAGGAAGACGACAAAAATACCACTCGCGAGTACCCATAGCGTCTCAAACGCAAGGTTTGGTACCACTTTGTCGTACACCAAACGAGTAAACATTGGAGCTGCAATAGCGAAAAGGTTGATTAGAATTGATGCGATCAGCACATCTCGATAGATTTTTTTAGATTGCCAAATTGTGCTCCAAAACCAGTGACCTTCGCGCGTTTTTAAAATTTCTGGCGAGCGTTCATCATAACGGAATTGTTTTTTTACTAAGAAGTAACGGCCGATGAATTGCTCTTTTAACTCTTCTATTGGGATGACGATTGGCATCATCCCACTTTCCGTTGTGATGATTTCGGCTTCTTGCTTCTCAATATCGATACTATTAAGAACGCAAGCCTCACCTTGCTTGAGTAACAATACGGCTGGCAGAATTAAGTGAGGGATGTTTTCTAGATCGGAACGGTTTTCTTTGGCCACTAACCCCGCACGCTCTGCAGAGCGAGGGAAAAGGAAAGGGGTTAGCTTTCCATCTGAGAGTGGTAGCCCATTGATCAACGCTTCGGGCGAGTTAGCTAACCCGTAATACCGACTAACGTAGATCAGTGAGTTTAATAGTGGATCTTGCATGCGATATAACCTTACAACTATTTATCAACAATGAAGCCTTGGAACACTTCTACGTAGTTATCAGACAAAATATCTAACTGAGTCTGAGTTTCAATTCGTGACGCAATAGTCGTCACACCAAGGTTATGAGCCGTTCTTGAGATAGACGTTAACGTAAATTTCTGTTTTTCGTCATCAAGGTTATGAGTAAATAGGTAATCCAGCTTCACATAGCTAGGGCGGTACTCGTTGATATAATCGAGCGATTGGAAGTTGCGTCCATAGTTATCAACACCAAACACCGCATCAGCGTTGCGAATGGTGTTACACAATAGTGCTGTGTAGTGAGGAACATTGACGAAACAGTTTTCTGGAATTTCAAAATGCAACAGATGAGCGATTGACGCATTTTTCTCAAGAGACTTTCCGATCCAACGGATGAAGCTTGGCTGAGAAATACTGCTTGGCGAGATATTGATAGCAACGGGGCTAGTAAGCTCTTTTGCATTCAGTTTATCAATCATCTTCTCGATAACGTATTGATCGAGGATGTGGCTCATTTCAAGCTGTTCTAATGCGTATAAGTATTGGTTGGCACCGTAACGAACCCCCTCTTTCTCAATCGCAGAGAACACTTCTTGGTGATAGGTTTTGCCAAAACTATTATTTGCAGCTTGGAAGCGGAAAGTTACTAGGTCATTGATGATTGCTTCTTCGACCAACATGCGCCATTGCTGTTTACCCATTACAGCGCCATGGTCGTCAGCAGTTACGTAACCGTAAGCGAGCTCACGGTTAGCTTTCGCGCTAGACAGTGCGTTATCGACCAAAGACATGATTTCAGTACTGGTTTTACGTTTCTTGCTGTATGTCACACCGAGAGCTATGTGTGGATTTGCCATACCTGTTGGATCTGAACCTAGATTTTGAATGCAGTTTACGATGCTGCTCGCGACGAGTTTCAGTTCATTTTCATCAATGTTCGGCATAATGAAGCCAAACTCATCACTAGAAATACGAGCGATAGTAATATCTGGAGATGAAATAGAAGCCTGTAGCTGTTCAGCTAATTGGTGAACTAAGGCATCGCCTTCTTGATAGCCTTTGTCATCATATTCTTCACTAATAAATTCGGCTTTTAGCACCGCCAGACCACCTAAACTAGACTCTTCTAACCACTGAGTTAGTTGAGACATGTAGTAAGCACGGTTACCTAACTGAGATACAGGATCGATATACGCGCGTTCACGAAGTCGTTGCGCTTCTTGTGCTTGGCTCTTAAATGCAAGTTCAACTTGAGTCGACATGTGGTTAATACCGTCGACGACTAAGATGAGGTCTTTTGTTTTAGGGCGAACCAGAGGCTCACCGAACTGATTTTTGGCGATTTGATCCATTTTTTTTATGATTAATGACAGCGGACGTAGTGCTCGTTGGAGTATCCATGAAATCGAGATCAAACCCAGTAAGAAAATCGCTCCAAAGAAGGTCACTAGCCGTGTAAATGCCTCCCAAAGCTGAGTATAGGCTGGGCCTGGGTGGCTCACTATCTCAACTTCAGCAAGTTGCATCCAACCACTAGTAATCACGCGGCGATCATGAATCGGTTTAAACAAATTCAGGTTGGTAAACCATTGTGGGACACCACTTGGTTTCACAGGGTATGAACGAAGAATATCATCTCCTGTGTCTAAAAAAATCAATCGTACGACAGAGTAAGAACTACCATCAAACAGTGCGTTGATAACAGACTCTACAGCCACTTGATCCTTTTCTTCGAGGTAAGGGGCGAGCGCCAGTCCAACAGTATTAATGGTATTATTTACTTCAGAGCGTTGCTGCTCTTCTAAGTAGTCACGGGTGGTATTGAATTCGATCATAAAAACTGAGGTCATCAGTAATATGAAAACCGCAACCATTCCGACCACAAGCTGTTTATATAAAGTCATTGTACCTACTCATCGTAATTGATAATGGGTTTGTTTAATTTTAGAGAGCGCTCACGCGAACGTAAGTCGTTCCATAAGCTCAATCTTGAAGATTTTCCTGATAACTTGCCGCTGCCTGCCGCCGACTTGATTAACCATAGGTTTTTACCATTGAAGCTGTATATCGGTCGTAGATCTCTGCGCTTGGAGCCGCGTTTTATTTCAGGGTTTAAGTTGTCTAAAATTAGTGGTTCTGCACTGGGTGTAGAGTAGTAAGCCAACACCATATGGAATTGGTTTAACTCAAGTGCTTTTACATACACTAATCGTAATTTCTTATCTGGGACGCCGAGTTCAAGTAAAGAGAAGTATTTTGCGATAGTGAAATCTTCACAGTCACCCGCGTTACTGCCCAAAAATTCCAGCGGTGTCGCCCAGTAGTCATTCTTTCCCCAAAGTATACTGTCATCGACAAAGTACATTTGGTTGAAGAACCGGTTTACCGAATCGAGTTTTTCTTTTTCACTTAACCCTGCGTACGACGTCATATTCGAGCGCCATGTCGATACTCGTTTCCCTGCTCTTTCTCCGTAGGTTACAGAGACTGCGTCTATCCACCTTTGGTCACTCTTGTTCAGTGCTCCGGAAGTAAAAGAGGTAAGGAACAGTAGCAATAACGAAAACCGAGATTTCATTGCCGCTGCTCTTGTTTTTTCACTGCATGTAGGAAGACGTTCTCAAGCATTAACCGTCCTTACTCTTTTAGTGCGTTGTTTTGAGCACTCAAAATTGGCTTCAACATATATTCAAGCACGGTTCTTTTACCCGTAATGATATCGACAGAAGCGGTCATACCGGGAATGATAGGCAGCTCTTCATTAGCCCCAAAACTGTACTTCTCGGTACGAACACGCACGATGTAAAAACTGTTACCTTCTTCATCTTGAGTGGTGTCAGCACTGATGTGTTCTAACACACCTACTAAACCACCGTATTTAGTAAAGTCATAGGCACTGAATTTAACCACAGCGCTCAATTCTGGACGGAGGAATGCGATATCTTGTGGAGCAATTTTCGCCTCAACTAATAGGGAATCTTCAGTTGGTACAATCTCAACAATGTCCATACCCGGTTGGATAACACCGCCTACGGTATTAATACCAAGCGTTTTGACGGTTCCTGTTACTGGAGAAACTACTACAGTACGATTAACTCTGTCTTCAAGGCCAACCGCTGATTCCGTCATTGCAGAGAGCTTATCTTGTGCTTGGTTTAGCTTCTCTTGTTGTTCTGATCGGAAGTTCAATGCAGCATCGATACGACTGAGCATTGCTTCTTTGATTGCTGAACGTAGAAGAGGGATTTTGAGTTCGCTAGAGGTCATTTCTCGACGAGTGTCGTTAACTTGTCTTTGCAGCTTGAGCAGTTCAATTTTTGGCACCACCCCTTCATCAGCAAGAGGCTTGGTAATATCCAGCTCTTGGCGGGCAAAGTTGTAACTCTGTCTTAAATTCTGAACACGCGCTTTTATTTCAACTAGGTCTTGTTGCTTCTGTCCAACCTGTTGATCAAAAACGGAAAGTTGGTTCTTCAGGTTATTCAGATCTTGACGATATTCTGCTTTTTGGCGATTAACCAATTTGGGGTGAAGGTCGTAGAATAGTGGTGGGAAGGCGAGTTTACCATAATCGAGTAAGACACTTTTTTTCCACTCTTTTACTGAGAATTCTTCATTGATAACCACACTGGTCAGTGAGGCGGACAGCATGAGTACATTAGCCGTTAAGTTCGCAACTTGTTGCTCACGTTCACGAAAGTCAGAGCGGAATCGAGTGTCATCTATTAATAGTAATTGTTGCCCTTTTTGAACTCGTTGCCCTTCTTTGACTAAAATTTCTTTAACCAAACCACCTTCAAGGTTTTGCACCACCTGAATCTGAGAGGAAGGGATCACCTTGCCTTGGCCAACAGTCACTTTGTCGATTTCAGCCCAAGCAGACCAACCAATAGCAGCGACAAAAAACAGAACGATAACCCACAACATAATACGCGCACTGGTGGGCGTATTGAGGAGCAGTGCCGCTGTTTTGTCATCGACATACTCAAGTTCGGTCTCGTTCAATTTGCTGAAATTTTTCTGACTCATAACAGTCCTTGTTCGCTAAATAAAAGTGCAAGCTTTGTGAGTGTATTCTTACTTTTGATAAATGTTAAGGCTTTGCTCCTTTAAATCTTTGAATTTATATATTTTTTAACTCTTATTGTTTTTTGAAATCTGTTTTATCAAGTTGGTGCTTTCTCAGCTTGTCATAAAGCGTTTTTCGCGATACTTGCAGCTCTTGCTGTACCTCTTTTAAGCGCCCTTGATGACGATGTAGTGCCTCTATCAAGATGATTTGCTCAAAGCTATCGGTTCGTTGGCTTAATGACAGTTGTTGCTCTTCTGTCTTTAGAACTATGTGGTTCTTATCGCTTTGTTCTTGATTATGGTTAGGCTCTGGTTCAAGCGATGCAAGCTTGGGTTTAGTCAACACTCTGAGCTCTGCATGTTGGCGAAGCTGTCGAATATTTTCACTCCAGTGAGTGGCGATCAATCGTTGAACCTCTTTTTCTGTAATCACCGGAGGGGGTAACTGATATCGACTTGCCGCACCACGAGCAAAATGTTTAAACAAAGAACCAATATCTTCTGTTCTTTGCGCTAGCGGTAGCAAATCAAATCGACGGAACTCACTTACCATTGTAGTAGGAAGTATTGTGGTTGCTAAGCTGATACAAGTTGCATTTGTCTTGCATGAGTTTTCACGAAGTAGAGTGGGTTTCAGGTTCACTAACCAGCACCATTGTTCCTGAGTTAATGCTTCTGTCTCGTGTATATAGAGCGTTCCACCTTGATGCTTCGAGAACAGTTGTAAAACAAACTGATGAAATGTCGTTTCATCATTGCGCGGTAAATTAAACGCGGCAACAGGGCAAAGCTCTGCGGCTGGATGGCTGTGAAGATCGTGCGTGTACTGCGCCGTGACCCTTTTACCCGTTCCTAAATCGCCGACGAACAGTAGAAGTGGGTTAGTTTTGGTATCTAGAGAGATCAGTTCTCGGCGTAATGTCTGCATTGATGGCGATTGACCAATCAACTTTGGACCCACCTGATTCTGTACCGCCAACTCTTTACGTAATAGATTATTCTCTTCAACCAAAGCGAGCTTATCCGATGCTTTTTTTACTGCGGTCAGCAGGGCATCGACCACAAACGGTTTTTCCAAAAAATCATAAGCGCCAGCTTTCATTGCGGATACGGCTGTTTGCACGTCCCCATGGCCTGTCAGCACGATGATCTGAAAATGAGGGTTTTGATTCAGCAGCTTTTGTGTCAATTGAATGCCATCCATCACTGGCATGTGAATATCGGTAATGACAATCCCAGCTTGCGTCACATCTATTCTCTTTAGTGCCTCAATGGCATTGGGGAAGCAGGCAATATCGATGCCTTCAATGAGCATGGCTTGTTCTACGGAGTCTCGAATGGCGGGTTCATCATCGACAAAATAGAGTTTAGGCAGAGGGTGCAAAAGTCGAATCCTTAACAGTATGTGAGGTTAACTATGTGTGAAATTAGCAGTATGTAAAATTCATTTTCTAATCAACGATAACAACGGCACGTTAGCCCTTATCGTTATATAACGGGATGCTTAGCGAGAATACCATGCCTGAAGGCTCTAATCGGTTGGCGCTGATCGTGCCGTGATAAGCTTCAATAATCCGTTTCGATATTGAAAGCCCTAGCCCTAAGCCTTCCGGTTTAGTGGTAAAAAACGGGTTGAAAAGCTGTTCTAGCTTATCGTCCGGCATGCCAATTCCGTTGTCCCAAATGATCAGCTGACAAGAGTTATGATGCAGTTGCCATTCGATGCCTATCTGTGGACTGGCCGGTTGGTCAACGTTTTCCAGGTTTTGTTGCTCCTGCAAGATTTTCTGTTCAAGAACGTGTTGTTGAAGCGCTTGGGTAGCGTTGTGAATTAGATTCACCAGTACTTGCTCGAGTTCGGTTGGATGAATGGCAATATTAATGTGATTTGGCACCGTGCTTAGTCTTAGTGTAATGCCTTGCTTGATCATCAGCGCACTGAGAATACTGGTGGCGTTGTTGACCGCTTGGTGCAGGTTCGCGACATGATGTTCTTGTTTAGTGACCTTGCGAGTAAAGACTTTGAGTCGCGCTATGATGTCGGTAATGGTGTTGTTGAGGCCAATCATTTTCTCAAGATTACTCTTCACTAAATCTGTCCGTTCCATTTCTAGCAGCTTTAAGCTGTTCTCACTGTAGGTTCGAAGCGCTGCAAGCGGTTGGTTGATTTCGTGGTTAATGCTGGCTGACAGCTCTCCGAGTACCGCTAATTTTGCTGTTTGGGTCAGCTCTTGTTCTGTCTGCTTCAGCTTTAACTGCGATGCTTGGTATTGAAAAATGGTTTGCTGAAGTTGTTGATTGGATTTCTTCAAATAGTGAGTACGTTTATCAACGGTTTGTTCTAGGTTTTGGTTGAGCCGGGTTAGCGCCACTTTCGCGACGTAAGTCTGTCGCCACGACCACGCGATGAGCATCACCAAGCTGTAAATCACCACGAAGATGACATCGATCTGCAGCACTTTAATAAGCTCTGCTTCGGCCTTTTTTAATGCGACAACTTGGTACTGATTGTTACTGAAGGTTGCGGGGTAAAGATTGAACGGCCCAAGTTTAAACAATCGGTTTGCCGTGAGTTCTTTTTGTACTCGATTTGGTTGAATGTTGTTGGGCTGATTAGCGTCGTTAACTTGTGGTTGATAGTTGGAAGAGCGAAAAGCTTCTATGATCGAAATTTCGCTTTGACCGTATTGGCGTTGCAGGGCGATATCGGTTTGTTGCTTCTGGCTTAACGGCAACAACGAGTGATAAAGCCACTGAGTTTGGCTCGAGAGAAAGACCACTTGGTTAGAGTCGAGTACCACAATCTCAAAATCATCGCTGGTTAGGATGTTTTCAAGGTTCTCTAGGCTCACTTTAACGGTGATAACCCCAACAATGTCATTTTCTATATACAGGGGCGAAGACAAAAAGTAACCGCGTACGTTGGAGCGAGCCCCCAGTGCGACATAGTGTGTGCTGTTACCTTCAATCGCGGACGCAAAATAAGGACGAAACGAGAAGTTCTCACCCACGAAAGTACCGAGCTTCTGGTAATTACTGGAAGCGACCACAGTACCGCTCGGGTCATGAATATAGATGGTGTCAGCTTGGCTTTGATTAGACCATTCAAATAGCAATTGATTGAGCTGCGCAGCGGAAATCTTGTCTGTTTGTGGTGATGAGTCAAAATAAGAGAGCAGACGTGGGTCATGGCTGAGCAAATCAGGGATCTGTTTGAATTTATCCAGTTCAGAGTCGATTTGTAGGTTCGCTTTATTGGCTGCTTCGTTGAGCTTTTGAGTGACCACTTTTTCTTGAAATTGTACTGCCAAAAAATGAGTCGCGCTCAGCCCAATAGCCCCCAATAACAATGAGAATAAAACGAAGGGAGTCATTATGTTAAGCAGTATCTTAGTCACTAGGATCTCAGCATGTCATCGGTTTGTATAAAGATTATCAATATGATGGATAGAGTACCGAGATCTTGTTAACACAGAGCACCTTCTGTGAGACAAAACCATGGCTTAGACTTGTGTTTCAAAGGATTACAGCGCAAAATCAAAAAAAATTGAAAGGAGCAACCAAATGGAACTGACCGATATTCGTCGCGAATACGCTAAGGGTGGATTGAGACGTAAAGACTTAGCCGCAGACCCGATTGAGCAATTCAATCTATGGCTAGAGCAAGCTATTGAAGCTAAGTTGACGGACCCTACTGCCATGACAGTTGCTACGGTTGATGAAAATGGTCAGCCATTCCAGCGAATTGTTCTGCTAAAGAATGTTGATAAAGACGGCTTCGTTTTTTACACCAACTTAGGTAGCCGTAAAGCGCATCAGCTAGAGCACAATAGCAAAATCAGTTTGCATTTCCCTTGGCACCCTCTTGAGCGACAAGTTCATATTACGGGCACGGCTGAAAAACTGACAGCAATGGAAAATATGAAGTACTTCTCGTCACGACCAAAAGAGAGCCAATTGGCCGCAATTGCAAGTAAGCAAAGTAGCCGTATCTCTGCTCGTGGGATTTTAGAAGGCAAATATCTAGAGCTTAAACAGAAGTTCGCGAAAGGAGAGATTCCTGTGCCTTCTTTCTGGGGTGGCTTCCGTGTGCGTGTGGATAGCATTGAGTTTTGGCAAGGTGGAGAGCACCGCTTGCATGATCGCTTCTTGTTCTCACGCCAAGATAGCCGTTGGGATATCGACCGCCTAGCACCTTAATTTTCTTAACTGCTTAACTGATCCAAAAATACCGTTGATTAGACTTATCAACGGTATTTTTTTGTCTGCATCTCATCAAACCAATATCTAATCACTGTGCAGAACAACGGAGATCTGCTTTTTAAGCAGGGTTTCTGGGATCATAGAGCCTAGCCCCGAGTCCAACGCATACTCAATCAACTGGCTTTTACTGCGCGCATCAAATTTCTGTTTCAACCTAGCGACATGCCCTTCGACCGTTTTGATTGAAATGTTCAACGTAGACGCGATGTACTGTGGTTTCTTGCCGAATAGCAGCAAGAACAGCACTTCTGATTCTCGCGAAGTGAGTCGCTTTTTGAGCTTTGATATGCGTGGCTTTGATCCTGCAATGGACACTTGATTGTCTTTTTCGCAAGTTGCCTGACACACCCAATGGCCTACCTCTAAGATGGCGGTGTCGGTGAGTTCTTGACCATAAAAAATGGTGCCTTGAACTTCGCCATTCCCATCAAGCCAAGGGGTTTTAGTAAAAATATGGGCGTGCCAGCGTCCGTCTGGATAAGGGTGAATATCGAGGATTTTAAGAGTACTGCGTGTATCCATTACATGTTTGTCTTGAGCCCTGAAATCCTGCGCGCATTCGGTTGTTTGACTAGGCATATCGAAATCGGTTAAGCCCGTACAAGTTTCGTTGGGTTTTAAGCCAATTAATTGGTTGTAAGCAAGGTTGGCATACACGAAGACAGAGTCAGTATCTTTGCACCCCCAGCAACCTGGAAGTTGTTCAAATAAAGAACGATGTATGGAGTTGAGGGGATCCGGCAAGGTTTTATCTCGTAAGAGGGAGTATTGCAATGATATCAGTTTCTTATAGAGCTGCAATGACAATTGGAAGTCGAGTTATGCATCAAAAATGGAGTGTGATTAATGATTGAACGGCATGTTGTTTAAGCGTGCCTTTATTGATCAATAGCTAAACAAAAAGGATGAGAAAAAAGCAAAAAAAAGCCAGCCTGAAGAAGGGCTGGCCAAAGACAAGATATACCTTGTCGACACGTAGAAGATTTCCAGCTTAATTTACGAGGGTCATGTAAATTAAGCTGAGGTATCAGATAGATACCCAGAGTGACTTACTACTCTATCGACGAATTTACTCCTAGGTGAGATCGAATATAAGGAGGGAATTCCCCTATAAACACTGACTCAACCTGATACTAGGAGAATCTAAGGTAAATATTTGAGGGCTTTGAGTAATACCAAGAGCTTATAGCTCTCGTAATACTCGGAATCCTAAGTAGTTAGCGGCAGTAGAAGGCGAAACGTACAGTTCAGCAAACACTTTTGCCTCTTCAGGAGAGAAGCTCCACGCGCCCCCCTTAGCGATGCCTTTTTGGGTTGCAGTCCATTCCCAAACGTTACCTACCATGTCGTAGAAACCCGTTGGCGTTGGCAAGAATGATTTTACAGGAGAAGTACTGACGTTTGACCACTGTGTACCAGACCAACCAGTATTAGCTCTACCTGAACGGAATTTGTTGCCCCACCAGAAGCTGGTATCTTGACCCGCTCTTGCCGCCGCTTCCCACTCTTGTTGTGTTGGTAGGCGGTAAGTAAAGCCTGTTTTTTTAGATAACCAACGTGTGTACGCTTTCGCATCGCTTTGGCTGACGCATACAACGGGTGAGTTATCGACTTGCTTGAAACCAGGAGCTTTCCAGTCATTGTCTGACACAGTCGTGATTTCTGCATTCACGAAGGTATCACAAGTGTTCATCAGCTCTGCGTCGGTCTGGTAACCCGTATTTTTCACAAATGCTTTAAAGTCTTGAACACGAGTTGGGGTTGCCGCTAATGCAAATGGCTGTTTGATCGTGACTTGCTCAGCGTTATTTTCACCGAGTAGGTAAGTCCCAGATCCAACCACAATCATTTCTGGACTTTGAGCACCATTGCCCATTGGGTCAGCAAACTTAGTCCCCACATTCAGTGAGTTCTGCTTCGCTTGTAATACTGCTCTTAGGTTGTGATCTCGGGCTATTTTCAGCTCTTGGTGGAAAGAAAGGTAACCTTCTTTCTCGATCGTAACCATGTGCTGCCCTGTCGGTAGCATCACTTCCACCGGTGTGCTGCCATAGTTCACACCATTGATAGAAACCTTGTCATTATATTGATTTGAGCGAACCACCAAGTTAACCCAAGCAACTTCTTTCTGCTGATCATCGGCTTGCAGATCGCTCTGATCGAAACAGTTTGAGGATTGAATGCCAAGTAAGCGGCAAGGAGTGTTCTTATCTGGACGAGTTTCTAAATTCGCAGCAACCACTGCTCGGTAACGGTTATCTTCGGAGAAGCCAGATGATTTCACGCTGTGTTGTAGAACGTGAATATTCAAAGATGCAGACGCTAGGTGTTCTTTTACTATTTTTGATTCTGTCGCGTTGGATACAAGGCTATTTTGAAATTGTTTTACTGCTTTTTGAAGTGTCAAAGCCACCGTTTGGTCTGAACATTGAGCTAACGTCATGTCGCTGCTACAGCGGTTGGTAAAGCTAACAGTATGTTCTTGTGTTTGAGTGACCTCGCTTCTTAATCTCTCAGCTCTTGCTCTTAGTTTGTCTTGATTCAAATGGGCGATAGACATTTCTACAGCCGATTTTTCGGCTTTGATGGCCTCTAGTCCCATCACTAAGCTTTGAAGCTTTTGCTCTGAATCCGAAATCGTAAGCTTGTGCTCTTTTACCGATTTCCAGGCATCTTGAAAGCGGTTTTGAGCTGGTGAGATATCGAAATCTGGCTCATCAATCATGCGAGTGTAATCTTGCTCTAGGCTAGTTTTCGCCGTTGCGAGTTTTTGCTCTGATTGAGCTAATAACTTGGCTTGACGTGCCATTTGCTCTGCTTGGTTGTCGACTTGATTTTGTTTGTCCGCCATCTTCTTCTCGATAGCCGTTAAACTGGCATGTTCTTCGAAAAGAGAGCTTTCAATGTCGATGACTGATGACGTGATTGCTGGAGATGTCGCTTCAGCGAAAACAGCAGGCGTCATTAAGCATGGAGCAAGTGCAAATAATAGAGTAGGAAAACCTTGGCGCATGTTGGGCTACTTCAGTCGTAATTTAGGTTAATTGAATATTCTAACGAAAACGCCATTTCGTTTGAAGCTACTTTCTATAACTACAACAAGATGGCGAGTATTCATTCAGCTTTGTGAAATAGGCACGGCTATTTATATCAGGCTTAGCTTTATATATTTAGATTTCATTTTCTTTACTAGGAAGGAGTTTCACCCAAATAGTATCGCTGCCGTTGATAGTCACTGTGCGGTTGTATGACTCGTAACCTTCTTTTGAAATGGTTACTTGGTGACGACCGCTCGGTAGCGAAACCTCTAGGGGTGTGCTGCCGTATTTAATGCCGTTGATAGTTACTGAGTCATTGTACTGATCAGAACGTACCATCACGTTTGCCCACTGCTTGTCGCTCTTCTTTGTAACCTTAACGTCGCTGTCCGTTAAACAGTAGCGAGTTGAAACGTTCAATAAGTTACATGCTGCAATCGCTTCCGGTTTTGCTTGAAGTTGAGCTTGCATCTGCACAAAGTAAGAGTTGTTTCCAGAGAAACCGCTCTTGATTGCTTGGCTGTCTTGAACATGAATGTTCAATTGAACACCTTGTAAGTTTTGCTTCGCAAGAGTGCTTTCTGTGAGCTGTTCAAGTAATTTGCTCTTGAAGTTTTGTACTGCTTTCTGCTTCGTCAGGTGTTTACCTTGAGCAATACACTCACCCAGTGTCATTGTTGATGAACATGTGGTGGTGTAGCTCGTTTCAAGAACGGCACTTTCACGAAGTTCTGTTGCAATACGTTTAACGCGAGCTTCAACTTTTGATTCTTTCAAGTTAGCCAGCTCATTATTCAAACGAGCTTGCTTTTGCTTAATTTGAGAAAGGTAAATTTCGTTCTCATTCATCGCTTGCTGATTATCTAGCTGAGACGATTGATTCTCTTTAACCGCAGCCCAAGCATCTTGGTATCCTTTCTGAAAAGAAACCAGATCCGTTTCTGGATCGTCAAGTAAGCGACTGTATTGTTTGTCGAGTACAGATTTAGCTCGGTTACGTTTTGCCTTTAACTCTTCACCTTCACGTAACAACTTACTGTTCTGGTTTTGAAGTTGTTTTAAGGTCTCAGTTGCCGATACTTTGGTCGCTGAAATACGCTCAATATCTGAGTTTTTCTCTGTTAGCTTTGCATCGATAGCTGAAACGGGATCGACTTGATTCAGTTCTTCAGCTGATAACGATGCAGATACCCAAAGTGGGGATAGCGCAAGTAAAAGCGCTGAAATTCGAAAGTTAGTCATAGGTCCCTGCAACTTGTATATTTAAAATTGGCTCGTTAATAAAGTGTCTACTTCCTAGTTGTCAGTCACTAGTTATTAGCAATTAACACAGTACCCGTCTTTATACCGTTTTATTGCCCTCCAATCTACTCAAAAGCTAAGTTTCGCTACTTCGGATACACTTTTTACATATTTACACCGAAATAATTGAGCTATATAAGAAAATATTGTCGTTATGGTGTAGTCATTTGGTTTCCATTTGTGACTTGCTTTGACTTTTGGTGTTCAGATTTATTTGCTCTTGGAACAAGGAAGAGTGGCCTAAATATTGGAAGGTTGACTTTACAAAGCCCGTAGTTTGGGCTCACTTGATCATACTTCCGGAGACATGATCACGTGGTTATCAATAATGATCTTTCTTTGAAGAAGAGAAAACAACTCTCATGATCATTTACAAATTCATCTTCTGCAGATTTCAGAGTATTATTCTTATCATGTCGACCTAAGTACTTTGCTGTCATGCCAAAACCTTTACCCTTTCCAAACCTAGACTTGTCTCCGCTAGGGCTTACTGGCCCCCGACCCGCGGAAATCATAACTTTGCCTTCGCATATGGACTGTCACGATCATCATTATTCGCAGGTGGTGATTGGTTTAAAAGGTCAGGCTGAATTTGAAGTGAGCGGTAAAGGCAATCTTGTCGGCCCAGGTCAAGGTTGTGTGGTAACGGCGAGCTCTGATCATGCTTTCGGTGGTGTGGTTGGCCAGTCGGACATCCTAGTACTCAATATGCCAGTGCCAACGGATGATGACCCTCTGATGCTAGAGAAGATCAATCAGTTAGAATCATCGAACGTCTACTTCCAATTAGACGCGCAAATTCAAAAGCTTATCCATATGTTGGTGCAAGAAATGCAGGCCAGTCCTAATGATCTTCTACTAAGCCGAGCCTGTAATGATACGGTGATCGCGCTGATGCAAAGACACATCTCGGCATTTGAAACCTCAATCAAAGATTCACGCTTTGATCTTGAAGCGTTGGATCGCTACATAGAACAGCATTTAGCAAATAAGATCTCCGTCGCGCAGCTTGCAGGCAGTGTGTTTCTGGGTGAAAGCCAGTTCCACATGCTATTCAAAGATCAAATGGGCATTACCCCGCATCAGTACGTGTTAGGCAAGCGTATCGACCGATCTCGTCGTTTAATCGAACAAGGTAACCTCAGCCTTGGTCAGGTCGCTGAACTGGCTGGTTTCTCCGGTCAATCTTCCTTTACTCACACCTTTTCACGCCTTCAAGGCATGTCACCATCTCAATACAAAAAGAAAATTTCTGTTAAATAGTGAAACAAAACGGCATATTATTTTAAAGTTTCATATGTGACCATGTGTTTGTTTTGTTAATAAAGCGAGTTTTTAGCAAAAAACTCGGAGTTTTTGACAAGTAATCCTTATATACTCTAAATACACTGCAGCCATTGTAGAGATCCCGGGCTAATTCCGGGTGTGAGATTAAGGAAAACGCATGTTTACAGCTACTGATGTGTTAAAGCCAGAATTCAACGAGCAGTCGCTTGCTGATCTATGGTCGCTTATCTCACCATTATATATGGTGGATGAAACCCAATGGCTAGAGCAACTTCTGCCGCTAGCTACCCCTTCTGAGTCAGAAAAGCAGCAGATCACAGACAAAACGACATCATTGATCGAAGCTATCCGTGCGGATAAGACTTCTATCCAGATGATCGATGCATTGTTGCTTGAATACAGCTTAGATACTCAAGAGGGCATCTTGCTAATGTGTCTGGCGGAAGCCTTGATGCGTATTCCTGATTCAGCAACCGCTGATGCTCTGATTCGTGACAAACTAAGCGTTGCGGATTGGAAATCTCACCTAAAGAATTCAGACTCAGTATTTGTTAACGCATCCACTTGGGGATTAATGCTAACAGGCAAGGTGGTTGGACTTTCATCTAAAGAGCAGAGTGCAGGTCAAGCGGTTAACCGTTTAGTGAACAAGCTTTCTGAGCCGGTAATTCGCAAAGCGATGCACCAAGCAATGAAGGTGATGGGTCACCAATTTGTTCTTGGCCGCAGCATTGCTGAAGCGCAGAAGAACGGTAAGTCTATGCGTGATAAAGGTTTTACCTACTCATACGACATGCTAGGTGAAGCGGCACTGACCACTGCAGACGCAAACAAATACTTCAAAGATTACCTAATGGCGATTGAAGCCGTAGGTCGAGACAACTATGTTTCTCCAGAATCGAAGGTCTCTTCAAAATCGAGCCCTGCGCCATCGGTATCTATCAAGCTTTCTGCGCTTCACCCACGTTATGAAGTGGCGAACGAAGAGCGCGTACTGACCGAACTTTGCGACACGCTAGAGCAGCTATTGCGCCGTGCAGTAGAGCTCGATGTTGCGATTACGATTGATGCGGAAGAAGCGGATCGCCTAGAGCTTTCTCTTAAATTATTCGAAAAACTGTACCGTACTGATCTTGTAAAAGGTTGGGGTAAATTTGGTCTGGTTATTCAAGCCTACTCAAAGCGTGCACTACCGGTTCTAGTATGGCTAAACCGCCTAGCGAAAGAGCAGGGTGATTTGATCCCGCTTCGCTTGGTGAAAGGCGCGTACTGGGACAGCGAAATCAAATGGTCGCAACAAGCTGGCTTTACTGATTACCCAGTTTACACACGTAAAGAAGCGACAGACGTAGCTTACCTTGCATGTGCGCGTTACCTATTGAGCCCAAGCGTTCGTGGCAATATCTTCCCGCAGTTTGCGAGCCACAACGCTCATACGGTTTCTGCTATTGCCGTCATGACCGACCATAAAGACTTTGAATTCCAACGCTTACACGGCATGGGTGATTCTCTGTACAACCATGCGATGGAAGCTTACCAACAGTCGGTACGTATCTACGCACCGGTTGGTAGCCATAAAGATCTACTGCCATACCTAGTACGTCGCTTGTTAGAAAATGGTGCAAACAGCTCGTTTGTCCACCGCCTAGTTGATGCGCGTTGCCCTGTGGCAGAGCTGACTCAACATCCTGTCGATATGCTTCTGGCATTCGATACATTGCACAACACTAAGATTCCTCTGCCTCCAGCGGTATTCCCTGAGCGTAAGAACTCTTACGGTGTGAACATTGATATTGAAAGCGAAGCGCATCAATTTGAAGAGAAAGTAAAAAGCTTCTTAAACAACCAATGGACTGCGGGCCCTGTGATCAACGGTGAATCTCTTGCCGAAAGCATGATCAAGGCTGATCAGAACGTTGAGCAAGTGACGGCACCTTATGATCGTCGTATTCATGTGGGTCAGGTGGCTTTTGCTAACCTTGATCATGTTTCCGCAGCGATCACTGGCGCAGACGCAGCATTCGCTGATTGGAACGCAACTTCGGTTGAAACCAAAGCGGCTGCACTTGATAAGTTGGCTGACCTGATGGAAGACAACCTCGCTGAGCTGGTGGCGATTTGTCATCAAGAAGCGGGTAAGACAATTCACGATAGTGTTGATGAAGTACGTGAAGCAGTCGATTTCTGTCGTTACTACGCAAAACAAGCTGACAATCTACAAGGTTTCGAACTAAAAGGTTTTGATGGCCAAACACGAATCGCTTCTCGACAAGGTCGTGGTGTGTTCGTTTGTATCAGCCCTTGGAACTTCCCTCTAGCTATCTTCCTTGGCCAAATTACTGCAGCACTAGTGGCGGGTAATACGGTTGTGGCTAAGCCTGCCGAGCAAACAAGCTTGATTGCTGCTCGTGCGGTTGAACTGATGAATGAAGCGGGCTTCCCTGCTGGCACGATTCAGCTACTACTGGGTCGCGGTGCTGAGATCGGCAGTGCGCTCACCAGTCATGATGCGATTGCGGGCGTTGCCTTTACTGGTTCTACACCAACGGCACAGCGTATCAATGTGTCATTAGCCACTCGTAATGCTAAGCCAGTTCCGTTTATTGCGGAAACAGGCGGCCAGAATGCGATGATCGTCGACAGTACTGCACTGCCTGAACAGGTAGTTCGTGATGTGATTCGTTCAGCATTCGCTTCAGCAGGTCAGCGTTGTTCTGCACTACGTGTGCTTTACATCCAAGAAGACATTGCAGACCGCGTGGTTGGATTGATTCACGGTGCAATGGACGAGCTGAGTGTTGGCATTCCACACCTTCATAAAACCGATGTTGGCCCTGTTATCGACCAAAACGCAAAACAGAAGCTAATGGCGCACTTAGAAAACATGACCAATACCCAGAAGAAGGTGGCTCAACTTTCTCTAGGTAGTGATTGTGAACATGGTGATTTTGTTCCACCAAGTGCTTTTGAAATTGATGACATCAACTGCTTGAAAGAAGAACAGTTTGGCCCAGTGCTACACATTGTTCGCTTCAAAGCGAGTGAGCTAGCGCAAGTGGTAGACCAAATCAACCAAACGGGCTTTGGCTTAACCATGGGTATCCACAGCCGTAACGAGACAACTTACCGTTGGATCGAAAAACACGTTCGTGTGGGTAACTGCTACATTAACCGTGATCAAGTGGGCGCCGTTGTTGGTGTTCAACCATTTGGTGGTCAAGGTTTGTCAGGTACTGGCCCTAAAGCGGGTGGTCCTCACTACCTATACCGCTTTACTGATGTTCATTTCTCTCAATCACAAGACAAGGCATAAGGAGCATTATCATGGTTCATCAAGTGACAGGTTTTTCTGATGCTTTGCTAGCGTGGGAACAATGGAACCTTACCGATTTTGATTACAAGAGTGCTCAGGTACTTGCGCTTAAATCAGAGATCGAAAGTCAATCTGCGCCTTTGGCGACGGTGGCGACTTATCATCTAGAGCAAGCCTCAGCACTGCTTTCTGAACATCACCTAATGGCAGGTCCTACGGGCGAAACCAATGAGCTATATGCCGCAGGTCGCGGTGTGGCTTTGGTGATTGTTGATGATTGCGAAGTGAAAGTGCCAGCGCTGCAAACTGCAATGGCTTTGATTACTGCTGCGCTATTGGCAGGTAACAGCGTTCAATTGTGCAGTGATGATGTGCAGTTCAATACCTTAGTTGCAGACGCAGCTAAGTCGGCGAACTTGCCAACTAACTTGGTGCAAGTTGCCTCGTACGACGCTGCTCAACAGTTGTTGTCTTGCGATGTACGTAGCGTGGGTTACGTAGGTAACTCGCAAACGGCACAAGCTATCAATTTACAGCTTGCTAAGCGTGACGGTGCAATCGTCGGTTTAGTAGCTGAAACGGATCTGGCGACAATGAATGTTGCTAATGATCCACACCTATCGCTGCGCTTCATTACCGAGCGTACGCGAACTATAAATATAACAGCCGTGGGCGGTAACGCGACCTTGCTCGAACTTGGAAGCGAAGCTCACTAACCTTCAGTAAAATTGGCTCTAAGCACTTTTGGTTTTTTCCATTGTTGGGTTTTCTCCATCTTTGGATTTAATTCATAGTGCATTGGAGCCTCAATACCTAACTCAATGCACTCGCTTGCCTTTACGGTGAGTGTCTTGCATTGAATTAGGCATGGAAGGCTTTCTACAAAATGAGGACTATCAAATGATAGAAAACAGTTTTGCAATAACGACGACGTTCATTGCGTATCTAATTATGATGCTAGCGATCGGTGTTATTGCTTACAAACGTACATCTAACTCAACAGACTACTTCCTAGGTGGTCGTTCGTTAGGCCCATGGCCTGCTGCACTTTCTGCTGGCGCATCAGACATGAGTGGTTGGTTGCTACTTGGCCTGCCAGGTTACGCTTACGCTGCTGGCTTTGAAGCATTTTGGCTTGCTGGTGGTCTACTTGTTGGTACTTGGGCAAACTGGTTAATCAGTGCAAAACGTCTACGTACTTACAGCATTACGACTGAATCACTGACGCTGCCTGAGTTCCTATCTCGTCGTTTCAATGATAATTCTAAGCTGATCCAAACAATTTCTGCTTTCTTTATCCTTTTATTCTTCCTTTTCTACACAAGTTCAGGCTTGGTAGCAGGTGGTAAATTGTTTGAAACGGTATTCGGCCTTGATTACACAACAGCGGTAATTATCGGTACAGTCTGTGTAGTTTCGTACACTCTGTTTGGTGGTTTCCTAGCGGTATCTTGGACTGACTTGGTTCAAGGTCTACTCATGTCTGCAGCGCTATTGATTGTACCAATCGCGGCAATGAACGGTGGCCTAGGTCAGCTTTCTAGCGACCTACACAACATCAACCCAGAGCTGCTAACGCTATGGAATGATGCGAAGGGTGAGCCACTGTCTGCTATTGCGATCATCTCACTAGCGGCATGGGGTTTGGGTTACTTCGGTCAACCACACATCCTTGCGCGTTTCAAAGCAACACGTAGTAATAAAGACCTAACAACAGCGCGCCGCATTGCCGTTATCTGGACTGCACTGTCTATGATTGGTGCAATGCTTGTGGGTCTTGTTGGTCTAATCTATGTGACGAACTCTGGCGCACCTAAGCTAGACGATGGCGAGAAGATCTTCATGCTTCTTGTGAACGCGATGTTCCACCCAGTAATCGCCGGCATCCTACTTGCTGCCATTCTAGCGGCAATCATGAGTACTGCGGATTCACAACTTCTTGTTTCTTCATCTGCAATGGCAGAAGACCTGTATAAGCAAGTTTTGAAGAAAGACGCAACGTCAGAAGAGATTGTTCGTGTCGGCCGTTTCGCGGTTATTCTAATTTCTCTTGTTGCTCTTGTTCTGGCGATGACACCAGACAGCTCAGTACTTGGCCTTGTATCTTACGCATGGGCTGGTTTTGGTGCTGCATTCGGTCCTGCAATCGTATTAAGCCTATACTGGTCTCGTATGAACCGTAACGGCGCTCTAGCGGGTATCGTGGTTGGTGGTGTTACGATTGTACTTTGGAAGCAGTTCACGGGCGGTTGGTTCGATGTTTACGAAATCGTACCGGGAATCATCCTATCGACGCTTTCTATCGTTATTGTGAGTCTAATGACTGGTGAGCCAGAAGACGAAGTGAAAAAGCAACACGCTGAGTTCAAGAAGAACCTAGTTGAGCTAGACTAATTTACATTGTAAAACATATGTGAATTAGCAAAGAACATTAGCTAAAAAGCAATTGTAAAAAGAAATTGAAAAATAAAAGTAATAGAGTCACTTCGGTGGCTCTATTTTTTTATGTGGGCACTACCTTTGTCTTATAAAAAACCAGTAGGATACAGAAGAAGCACGGCTGTTATGAGGTTTACAATGTAAATCGAAACCAAATGATAGAAGGGAAATAAATAGAAGATAAAGGCTTTTCATAGCGCTTGATGTCAAAAAATAACCGATAAAATGGCTATTTTTTGAACTTGGCGCTCACTTTTGTTATTAGCTCGGTGAATTATTACACTGAATTGGACATCATGTGTCAATTATCAGTAACCACTAAAGACCTATAGGACAAAGGTATGCCTGATCTCTATTGCAAAGGATGTAAAAAAACAACACTACATAAGTCTATAATGAAACGTTGTGAATCTGAGCCTGAGACAACCTCTGGCCGTATGATGCAATGGACGTCAAAGCTATTTAGTGGAAACCTGTACTACGACATGGAAACTCAACACTTCTGTCGAACGTGTAACTGTCGTTGTGAAACAGGAACTGCAGTTCCCCAAGTTGGTCTGGCTTAGATTGTAGTAAGTGCTTACTAACTTAGATTTAAAAACCTCCCTGATGGAGGTTTTTTCGTTTTTTATGCCGCTTTTAGTGAAGGTTCTGCCTCGACGACATTGCCATCAATCTTAACTTCCCAGCCATAGTTTGAGTATTCACTTGCGAGTGCTTGGGCAACATCTTTTGATACCGTTACGTGTGTCCATGAACCGATTCCGTAAGGTTTATATGCGAGTTCTTGCGTTTTCATAATAGAGTCATCCTTTCTCTTTGAGAATTCTATTATTCACTTTGGTCTATATCCTTTCTTTCGTTTCTGGCTCAACTTATTTGTTAATCGGGTCATTTCTATAATAATTTGTTAATAACTGGAGTTTGATTTATAAGGGGTGTTATCGCTCTGTTCGGTTTTATATTTAACGTGAATAGGAATGGTCTATTTAGTTTTCTAAATGTGTGAGCAAGGTTTTCTTCGATTGCTCTTAGTATGGAATATACTGAGCGCAATCTAGAATGTTTAAGGAATATTATGTCTCAGCATCAACTCGATCGTATCGATAAAGAGATACTAAGAATTCTGCATATGAAAGGCCGTTTGCCCGTCGTTGAACTAGCGAAACAGGTCAACCTAACGACTTCACCTTGCTCTGATAGGTTGAAGCGATTGGAAAAAGTGGGCTACATCACAGGCTATCATGCTGAGCTTTGTTCAGAAAAGTTGGGGCTCGATGTTCAAGTGTTTATCCATATTCGCCTCGATCAAACCAGCTTTTCAATTTTTGATAAATTTGCCCAAGCGGTTGAAACGATGCCTGAAGTAGAAGAGTGCTATTCGCTGTCGGGGGATTTTGACACCATGATCAAGGTTCGAGTAAAAGACATGAAGGCGTATCAAGCATTTATGGCAACTAAGTTGGGCACCCTGCCAGGTGTGATTCAAACACGCAGCGAAGTGGTGATTGAAGAACACAAGAAGGGCTTTGGTGTTAACCCTGAGCTGTTGGCCACCATAAAATAGTGACCGGCTTCGCCTTACCAAGGTTATTTAGATATAAAAAATGGAAGCCAATAAGCTTCCATTTTTTGTTGAACGTCAGATAAAGAGCAATCGGATAAACTTCTCCGCCTTACAGCGTAATTGCGGCAGAGATTAAACCAATCACACCGCCGAATACCCCACCCCAAACGACCAACCAACCAAGGTGTTTTTTGATCATGGTCTGAACCATCTCTTTAACCAGTTTTGGAGTCAGTTCATTCAAGCGCTGATCGATGATCGCCTCAATGTTCTCTTTAATTTCATCCATCATTGCAGGCGATTCAAGTTCATCCTTGATAGCATTTTTTACCGAATCGCTCTTGCTGATTTCAATCACAGACTCTTGCATCTTCTCCACGAATGGCGCTTTCATTGGCTGTAGTGCTTCAGTGCCGCCAACCATCGCTAGCATGCCACCAAATTGTGAGTTTTCGATAACATGCACCAGCGATTCGAATGCAGGGTTAAAGTCGATCTTCTTGATCACAGGCTCTAGGTTGAGTGACTTTCCTGTCATCTCACTACTAAGAAAACGGTCGATGTTACTTTCGGTAAAGAACTGTTCCATCATCAGTTGTTTGATGGCTGCCTTGAACTCTTCAAAGCGCGCAGGAATAACGCCAGAACCATATAGGCCGGGTACTTTCTCGAACAACATGTGAATCGCAAGCCAGTTGGTGATAGCACCAGAAAATGCGAATAAACCTGCGTAAAGCAAGTATTGGTTTGCTGTCGCATAGCCGCCAGCAAGCAGTGCTAATGCAATAACGTTAGTTAAGACACTTTTGTTCATGGTTGATCTCTAAAAAGAATACTGCGCGCATTTTAAGAAAAAAACGCCAAGAAAAAAACAAAAGGATCGATGAAGTTTATAGAACCAATGAAAACAGATGAGAAAGGGGCAGAGAATAACAGGCATAAAAAAGGCTAGCCTCCCCCCGAAGTCTAGCCTTATTCCAGAACGCGCAAGCGAAGCGTCATTGCTGTTAATGTCATTATATGATTACGACATAACATTCTGCCATGTGTAATTTACCGCCAATTAACATTTTGGTGTGAATTACGCCGCACTTTTAAAATGGAATATAGATTAAGCGCTCGTTGTCTGTTCAAGATCATCACCAATAAAGCCACCAGTCTGGTGATTCCACAATTGAGCATAGATACCATTTTGGTGAATCAGCTCTTGGTGCGTGCCTTCTTCAACGATATTACCTTGGTCGAGTACGATCAAACGGTCCATTGCTGCAATCGTCGATAAACGGTGTGCAATCGCGATAACCGTTTTGCCTTCCATTAGTTCAATCAAGCTCTCTTGTATCGCAGCTTCAACCTCAGAATCGAGAGCTGATGTGGCTTCATCTAGAACCAACAGCGGAGCATTCTTCAGAAGTACACGTGAGATAGCGACACGTTGACGCTGCCCACCAGAAAGCTTAACGCCACGTTCACCCACTTGAGCATCGTAGCCAACGTTGCCAAACGGGTCGGTTAGCGTTTCGATAAACTCATGAGCGTGTGCCTGTTTGGTTGCGGCATACACTTCTTCATCTGATGCGTCAGGACTCCCGTAAAGAATGTTGTCTTTGATCGAACGGTGCAGCAGTGAGGTATCTTGAGTCACCATGCCGATGTTGCTACGCAGAGAATCTTGAGTAACGCTCGAGATCTCTTGGTCATCAATCAGGATGCGACCACTTTCTACATCGTGGAAACGCAGCAGTAAGTTAACTAGGGTCGATTTACCTGCCCCTGAACGGCCAACCAAGCCGACTTTTTCACCCGGTTTGATGTTGAGGTTTAGGTTGTTAATCACACCCTTATTCTCACCGTAGTTAAAGCTCACGTTGTCGAAGTTGATACCGCCTTGTGGAACGTCCAAAGGTTTCGCATCTTTTTTGTCTTCGATAGCAATGGGCTTAGACAGTGTTTTAATGCCGTCAATCACGGTACCTAGGTTTTCAAACAGACCACCTATTTCCCACATGATCCATTTCGACATGCCGTTAATACGCAGAGCTAAGCTGACCGCAATCGCAATTGCACCTACGGTGATCGCGTTATCTAGCCATAGGTAGATAGAGATACCGGCAATGCTGAACACCAACAAGTAGTTAGCGAATTCAACGCAGATGTTGAAGCCAGTAACCAAGCGCATTTGGCGATGGACTGTGTCTAGGAAGCCTTCCATCCCTTCTTCTGCGTACTCGGTTTCTCTTTTACTATGAGAGAAAAGTTTGACCGTAGCGATGTTGGTGTAGCTATCCACAATGCGACCCGTCATCAACGAGCGAGCATCCGCTTGTTCTGAAGACACGTCTTTCAGCTTTGGTACGAAGTGCAGTTGAATGCCAACGTAAATGAACAACCAAATCAACATTGGAGCCATTAAGCGCCAATCCGATTCAGCGAGCATGAACAGCATCGCTGTAAAGTAAACCGTCACGTAAACAAACACATCGACCATTTTGGTCACGGTTTCACGTACCGCGAGCGAGGTTTGCATCACTTTGGTCGCGACACGCCCGGCAAAGTCATCTTGATAGAACGACAAACTTTGCTTCAAAAGGTAGCGGTGAGCTAACCAACGAATCGACATTGGATAGTTGCCTAGCAAAGTTTGGTGAAGCAATAGCGAATAAACACTGATCAAGATTGGCATCACGACCAACAGCAGAACGCCGAGCCCCATCAGTGTCGACTCGTTGTCTGCCAAGAAAGTGTCCGGGTTGCTGGTTGATAGCCAGTCAACCAGTTGACCCATGTAACCGAACAGCGCAACTTCGATGATCGCGATGGTCATGCTCATCAATCCGAGCAAGATCAACGGCTTTTCAAAACCTCGTGTGTAATGGCGGCAGAATGCCAGTATTCCAGTAGGAGGTTGTATCGGCTCTCCCTTTGGAAAGGCTTCAGTAAAGCCTTCAAATTTCTTGTACATAGTTTTCCCTTTATAAGCTACTGCATCTTTGATGCTAGAGCATCGTGATGTGCAGCTTTGTTTTTATAGTCTTGATTTGAATTTTTCAGTTTTAGTTTGAAATTATATAAGTGCCAACGCGTTCTTATAAGTATTAAGCCATTCGATAGATTTTTGTTTAGTTCTTATGTAAGTACTTGGTTTAAGCGACACAGAACACTTCCAAAGAGTGTCTTTCATGAAGCTAATTTTAGATTGAATTAGACAGGAAAAGTTAAGCTTATTTCAAACGTAATTGATGGTTATGCAACGGTGATAATCCTAACGTTAAATGGATTAAATTGTAATCAAAACTCGTGTGGAGCTGAAAAATGAAATGAGAATATTTATCCAGAAAATTCTTTAACGAATATGCATACAGTTGGTTCTTTCTGATGTGCTGTTATCTTGCAGTAAAAATTACCGACTAATCTAAAATCCGCAGTAATTACTTGGGATAAATATTCAAATCATTGTGATTTTCAGTGAATTTTGTTGTAACAAGTTGTTTACAATTCTGAGGTAAATAAAAGATAGGGACGGTTAAAATGTTAAACCTACACAAAAAATCACTGCATATTACTAATGTTCAAAACGCAAATTGCGTTGTTATGGTGCCGCCAAAAGAATTTAAATTTAACGAAGAAACAGCCCGTGATAACGAGTTTCAGCACAGAGTCGATCTGACTGAAGCTGAGGTAAAGTTAGAAACGATGGCCGAGTTTAAGGCTATGGTGGTTTCGCTACGTAAAGAAGGTGTGCAAGTTGTAGAGTTTGATTACCCAGAATTAGGAGTTGAAACTCCGGATGCGGTATTCCCTAATAACTGGTTCAGTACTTGTAGTGATGGAAGCCTATTCACTTTCCCTATGGCGTGTGAAAACCGTCAAAATGAAGTTAAGCCGAATGCACTTATTGAAGCGTTGGAAGCGTCTGGTCGCATTGTTAATCACAGTGAGTCTATGGAGTCGTACGTTGCTCAAGGTTCTTATCTAGAGAGCACAGGCGTGATGGTGATCGACCATATCAACAAGACCATTTATGCTGCGCTTTCACAACGTTGTGACCGCGAAGTATTGGAAGATTACGCGAAGCGCATTGGCTATTCTCGCGTGGTCTCGTTCCAAACGGCATTACCGTCTGGTCAACCGATTTACCATACCAATGTGATGATGGCGATTGGTGATAACTTCTGCGTGATCTGTGATGAAGTGATCCCAGAGTTTGAGCGCCGCTTTGTTGTGAAGTCTCTTGCCAAAGACAAGCAAGTTATCTCTATCTCAATCGATCAGATGAATCGTTTCTGTGGCAACATCCTTCAGCTTGAAACTGTGAATGGCGACAAGGTGATCGCGATGTCTCAATCGGCTTACGATGCGTTTTCTCCAGCTCAGTTAGCTCAGCTTTCGACGCACGGTAAGCTACTACCATTTAACGTGAAAACGATCGAAGACATCGGCGGTGGTTCGGTGCGATGCATGTTGGGCGAGGTGTTCTTACCAACCCGAGTGAATCGTCTGTAGCAAGTATAGAAAGTATAGCAAGCGCTCATTTCCAGTAATGGATCTTCGAATACCACTCTTATCGCAGAGTGGTATTTTTGTTTTTATCTATCTTTGTATCGGTCTACCAGAAGTAAGAAAACAGCAATAAGAGAACCAGAGCTAGATACACGAGCTAACGCGCACAAAAGTTAACGGAAAACAGCTAACACAAAAGCTATGAAGCGTCCTTAAAAGCTCTGTGTTCAATGAACTGAGCCGACAGTGTTACGACTTCCTTAGAGTAGACCAGCGCTGTGTGGTTGAGTTTGAGGGCGTAAGTATCAGTGGCTCCTCTCAGGTTGGCGTCTTCGAGAGTGACCGTACCATCCCCTGGGTTTCTTCCCAGAACAATCCGTCCTACTCCGGCGTCGTAGGTACCCGTAATTACGCCAATCGGCACATCAATATCGTAGTCACCCAAGCCATCGCTTAAGATCATTTTGCTTGAACCAAATATAAATCCAAGCCCATGATTAGACAGTGTTTTGGCGATGGTTGCCCCATTGTGCGGAGTGCCTGCTGTAATAATGCAGGTGTCGGCGAAGTGTGGTTGGTAGAATTTAAAGTAATGACGAATCAGCAAGCCACCCAGTGAGTGACCGAAAAAATAGACCTCATCATACTCATTAAAACGAGCATTCACGAAACGATTGAGACGTTTGGCTGCAGAAGGGAAACGCAGCGAGTTGTAGGCAAACTTGTGCGTTGTAAAGCCGCGTTTTTTGAAGTTTCTATCCAGATATTGCATGATCAACGCAGGCATATATAGACCATGAACTAAAACTATATGTTTGTTTTTATTATTCATTTTTGTCCTCCGTTTGATGGTGTCTCCAGTATATTTAGTAGCAAATCTAAACTCAATAAAACTTGCGGCTAATGGGACACAACAGGCAGAGTATTCACTGTAGAAAGAATGTGCGTTATAGATAAAGAATGAGTTATTCCGATCTCACTCCACCATACACATCTATGGTTAAGCCACCTTGTTTGGCATAGGTATTCGGTGTTAGGCCTGTTACCTTATTGAAGCTTCACTTTTTGCTTCAGGCTCAACCAAAACCTTTATCACGCCTTTTTGTAAAATCAGGTTGTTGGGGTAGGTGATAATGTTACCCGAACTGTGTCGAAGAATAACGTGGAACATGGTGATATCGATGATCACACCGCTGATGTCTTCGTCTTTCTCCGCGACTCTTACTCTGTCGCCAATGCGATAAGGGAAGACAAAAAATATTAGTACGCTGGCTGTGAGGTTACTTAGAATGGACCATTGCGCGAATAAAGCGACACCCAGCACCGCAAATATGGATGATAAGAACAGCGAAATATCACCAAAACCCAAGTTAAGAACAATAGTAAACACAGCGATGAAGAGTAGAAACAGAACAATATTGAAACACTTAATCACGAACTGCTTTCGCTTCAATTCGACACGCTTATTTTCCGCTAATGTTTCTATCCAGTTCTTACCTAAGCGTTTGATCACCCAATACACAGTGATAAGAAGTAAACCTAAAACTACTTGTCTAAGCCACATATTGGATTGCAAAAACTCAACCATTAAATAAACCTCAATTTTTTCAAAATAATGACCTCTGCCGCTATGACTACGAGCAGCCCAACGCAAAATAGTGGGAATGCTATTGGGTTATCTGTTCCGGGTATCCCCGCGATATTGACACCCAGTAAACCGGTGAAAAACCCAGCAGGGAGGAAAATACCTGCAATGATAGAAAATAGGTACGTATTTCTATTCATTTTTTCAGCTTGTTGCTGACTTAGGCTCGCTAAAAATACATTAATTTGTTCGATGTAAAACTCAACAGACTCGTTAATTCTCAGGATGGTATCAAGGCTGTTCTTTATATGACTGTTGTGATTACTCAATGGTGCAGGTAGGTCACTCATTAAATCTTCAAAAACGTATTTCTGTGGCTTCAAATAACGCCTTAGTCTGAGTAGCCTTGAATGTAGAGCGTTAATGGATCTTATGTCGATATTGGAGTTAGATTCTAACTCGTCAATTAATAGTTCGACGGGTACTAGGAAGGTTGAAATACTGTGGTTGATTCCACGTATCATGCCCAGTAATACATCAGGTAATGATGTCGGGCCTTGGTTTTGTTTGAGATCAGATATCAGATTACTGACCGCTTTTGAAGGAACTTTGCGTGTCGATATTAAAGTGCCTTTGTACCATAAGATGCGTAGGCTAAGCATGTCGTCAGGGTTAGCACCTTCGTTTAGATTAATACCTCGCAGAATCATCAAAAAACAGTCGTGGCCAAACTGTTCGAACCGAGGACGGGTGTCATCGGTGAGTAATGAATCGATGATGGCATTTGGAACCGTATTACTGTGGAGCCATTCTCTCAAACCGTCAGCATCTCTTTGGCAGTGATACCAAGTTGATTGCTCGAATGAGGCTGGGCTGGTGGTGTGTTCATGTGCCACACCCTCAGAAAATTGCCAGCTTGAAATTATGAAAGCGTCCATTCATTTGTCCTTAATGATATGACGTAAACATTGATATTGTGGCGCCATTCAGGTGCCGTATTGAACTGAGCTTAATCTTGGTAAGTTCAATGAGCGATGTGAGTGAGATAAAGTCTAATAAGACAGGTTGGTCTTTGGAGCACGACGGACTCTTCCATTATTGTGTCTATTAAATGTAGCTCATTGTTTCGTCGTTATAAATTAGCACTCTGGCTCCATGTTAGCGACGAAAAAAAGAAAAGACCGAGGTCTTTTCTTTTTAGGGGAAGTTGAGGAGAGCTTGTTCAGGCAACTCGAGTTTTCCGATGGTTTACATAAGTAAAAGCACTACCGACACGCAGCAAAAATATCTTGGTTCTCTCGATATTCTTTGGTTTGTACATCCATTAGGCCGAGTAAAGAGTCGAACAGGTTATCTTGGGAGAAGCTCTGTTCTTTGCCTGCCTTTCTTAAGCAGGTCTGGTTTATCCCTTTCTGCTCGGCGAAACCATCAGACATCCATAGGATCATAGGCACATGGGTTTGTTCTTTCGGTGCCAATGAATAAGGCATGCCGTGTAAGTAGATGCCATTTTCTCCCAATGATTCTCCGTGATCGGAAATGTACATCAGCGCGACATTGTACTTATCGGTGAGTTTCTCTAGCTTCTGAATAGCCTGTGAGAGAAAGAAATCTGTGTACAAGATGGTGTTGTCGTAGGTGTTTACCACTTGCTCTTTGGTGCAGTTTTCAATGTCTGCACGAGCGCAGTCTGGCGTAAACTTCTTATGTTCGTCAGGGTAACGTTCAAAGTAAGTAGGCCCGTGAGACCCCGAAATGTGATAGAAAATGATGCTATCTTGCTTAAGAACTTGAGTATCTTGCTCAAAGTTCTCTAGCATTGCCGTGTCGTAGCATAAATCGTTATTACATAAAGGGTCGCTGTCTTTGGCGGCGAGAGTCATCTCTTTGATTCGATGTGCGACGGCTTTGTCTCCCCCATCATGCTCTCGCCAGATAGAGTGAATGCCCGCGCGGTTCATAATGTCGACCACGTTATCTTGGTTGTAGGCTTTGTCGCGATCGTAGTTGCTGCGGTTCATGTTAGAAAACATACACGGCACAGAAACCGCAGTGGCGGTTCCGCATGACTGAACATCAGAGAAAAAGATCGGATTATAGGGTTTGGTATGAGCATTGGTTTCTTTCTCATAGCCATAATATTGGTAGTTATATACACGTGCTGTTTCACCAAGAACAAACACCAATAAGGTTGGTTTTTCAGCTTGTTTAGCTTCTGGTTTTAGCTGCGCATCTAAGCCGATTTCTTGGTAAGGAATCGGTTCTTTGATGTAAGTATTGTTGATGTATTTTGCGGTTGAAGCGACGTATTCGGTCGGAATGATCATCTTTTTAAGATGAGAGTTATTACGACCAATCGACACATAATCTTTGTAAAACAGTCCAGCAATAATCGCTATGACAATCAGCGAAGAGAGCAATCCAATCGCCTTCCAAATAGCAAAATCTTTCCACGATTCTCTTTCAAGATCCGTAAATAAAAGCAGCAGTGACGGGACTCCTCCCATCAGAACAAACCATAAAATAGAATAGCTGCTTAGGTAGCTAGCAGCCTCTCCGCTGTTGGTTTCGAAGACGTTTTCTATCATTCCATAGTCTACAAAAATGCCGTAGTTGAACATGCTGTAGCTGACTAAAGAGGAAGTAAGTAGTAACAAGATAAAAAAAGCTTTGGCGAATATCGGCCAGTTGAATACTTGAAAGATAAAGTTGAATGCGGCGAGAAAGAAAAATGGGATCGAGATGATAAACCCAATGCTTTCGGCTTGTGAGGCACTAAGAATATTGAACAGTTCGCGTGAGATAGGCAAGTTAATGACAAGCAGGTAATACACTGCCAAAACGAAAGGGAGTTTGTTTATCGACATGTTTAAGCGTGGTAGATTCATAGGTCTTGTCTTCCTCTGTCACTTATCCCTTTATTTTAGTCTCGCTACCAAGAAAGCTCTAATATCAATGCATAAAGCTCAAATAGAAGGCGCTGAGCGATAAACTGGTTAAAGTGAAATGACGCTAAGGTGTGTAGATACAAAAAATTCACTTTACTGAGTGACCTTCATGACAAGGTGGAACAGCAAAGTGAATTAGTATGTTCAGCTTATTCTATGTGGTTCAATCACATTAGAAGTTGTATGAACCACCGAAGCTAATGCTGTTGAAGGCAAGCGTGTGGTCACCAGCTGATATCTGAGAGTTCCTAAATTGGACCGTGTCGTCTACGCTTACTGCATCCGCTTGCGAGATTAAGCGTAGCGTTAGGTGTTCGATTGGCGTGTATTCAACACCTACACCAAAGTGGAAACCCGTACCGCTGTCATCAGCGTAACCAGCACTCTTATTTGCGTTTAGGTCAACAGAGCTTAAACCAGCCAATACGAATGGGCGGATTGTGTTGTCGAATGTGTAACCAAGATTTGCTGACAAAGAAACAGACGTCGGAGACAGCTTTTCAGCGCTATTTTTGTAGTTTGCGTAATCTGTGTAGCCAAGTTCAACACCTACGATACGGTTGAATTGGTAGCCGCCGTATAGGTTGTAGCCCATGCCATCTGAATCTAAGCTACCGTGACCGTCTGTGTCAGAATCTTGGTAGACACTAAGTCCGCCACCAATGTACGCACCGCCGTCAGTACCTGCTGCTAAAGCTGGAAGAGAAACTGCGCTGATTAAACCCAGTGCTAATGCTGATTTCGTTATCTTGTTCATCTTTGTTACTCACTCTTAAATGTCATGCCAGTATCAATCATTTTTATTTTGCGACCTTTCGACCGTTGGTGAGTATTATTCCGTAGTCTTGTATGTATTACTGTATGGCTTTGTAAGCTGAATCGTTACATAGTAGAAAAAATACACATCAGGTTGCTTAGTGAGTCAGGCTGTTTAAAACAAGGAATAAACATGCTAACGAAACAAAACACAGGTTTGGTGGTTGTGGACGTACAAGGCAAGCTCGCACGCCTTATTGATGAGAGCGATACGCTGATTGCTAATTGCGGAAAGTTAGCTCAAGGAGCGCAGGTTTTGGGTCTGTCAATTATTCGTTTGGAACAGAATGCAGAGAAGCTAGGTGCTACAGTCGACGAACTTAATGACTTGTTGAATGATGTAAAGCCGATACCTAAATTCACTTTCAATGCGTGTGATGAGCCCAAGTTTGTTGAGGCGGTTCAAGCCAAGGATGTAGAGACTTGGTTAGTGTGTGGTATTGAGGCTCATATTTGTGTTTATCAAACCGCAATGGGGTTGTTGGAACTTGGGTACAAGGTTCAGGTAGTTGGCGACTGTGTTAGCTCGCGAACGGCACTCAACAAGAATCTAGCAATCTGTCGACTAATGGATGCTGGTATCGAAATCACAGGATTGGAAATGAGCTTATACGAACTGGTAAAGGACTGCCGCGCGCGTGAATTTAAGCTCATTCTATCCTTGATTCGTTAATCACCGAGAGGCTGTCTATCGCCACCGCCTCGATAAGAATCGAGCGCTACCTTTAAGCGACGCAGTTTATCGCGCGAACGGTTCTTGTGATTGACCGCCATGCCCATCGAAAGCACATCCACTAACGCCAACATAGCGTAGCGAGAAGCCGATGGTTTGTAGATGAAGTCGGTTTCCATATGTTTGATTGGCAACAAGATATCCGCAATTTTTGCCAGCGGTGTGTCTTGTGGGGTAATCGCGATGATCTTAAGGTCATACTGCTTAGCTAACTCGGCAGTTTCAGTGATCACGGGCGTAAAACCTGTCGCTGAAATCATCACCATCACATCATTGGCATCTGCCGTGGCGGCTACCATACGTGACATCAAGCCGTCGTTGTACGACACCACTGGGTAGCCTAAACGAAACAGTCGATGTTGCAGTTCTTGAGAAGCAATGGTCGAACCGCCACCCATGCCGATAGCAATGATCTGTCTGGCGTTATGTAGCCAGTTCACTGCAGTTTCAACGTCTTGCTCTTTGAACAGAGTTCGGTTGATATCTAGGCTCTGCTTGATTGATTCGTAGATACCTTGATAACCCGTTTGGTCAACAGGTTCGAGGATAAAGCGCTGGCCAACGGTTAGCGTCTGAGCCAACTTAATCTTCATATCACGTACGTTGCTGCAACCGATCGCTTTAGCAAAACGTGTGATGGTGGCTTCACTCACTTGAGCACCTTCGGCTAGCTCTGTGATGCTGGCATTAGCAGCAAAATCAATGTCATCCATGATCAGCTTGGCGACTTTCTTTTCTGCATCACGAAGAGCAGGAAAACGCTCTGTTATCTGTGAAATGATATCTACTTCTAAACTCAAGAATCCTGATCCTTTGTTGATGGGGCTATTTGCTAATACCTAGTCATTGGTCGCTAAAGCTTAGCCCCGTTAGTATATCTTATTGTTTCGTTGATTCTAGCTTATTGAAAAATCGACCTAGAAACAGGTTTTTACCCAGTGTCTTACCTGATGATTGTCATCGCTGATGGCAATGTAGCGCCATTTGTCGAAGGTTAAACACGGGTGTGAGGTCGAGAAAGCAATCATGTCGCCCACTTCAATCTCAGAAGAGCCATCGGTTTCAACAAAGGTATGTTGATCCATCACCGCAGTAGAGGTTAAGCCTTTCACTGAGATTGCTTCGCCATTGCGATAGCCACGCTCAGCAATCGGTAAACCCGCATCAAAGGCCACATCACGCTTGCCTAGCCCAACCACTAACTTTGTTGGCTCCGGACGAGAGATTACATACGCCCATACCTCAAGTGCCGATTCTAAATCACCACCTAATTCGCACGCGTAACCTTGGTTTACTTGGGCGCGTTGCAACACCTTGCTTTGTGCGTCTAGGTAAATGCCTGTGTCGTGAATGGCATAGCAGCCCGGGCGGATGACCGCCAAGTAATCGGTTAGGTTCGCCAAACATTCTGCAACCACGTCATACCAAGCTGAGCCTGCGCCAGTGATAATAGGTTGCCCTGCAATTAGGCCATCTGATGTCAGGCTTTCGACCGAAGTGAGCGCCTGATTTAAGAAGGTGCGAATGTCTTGCTCGGCATTGTCGCCATGAATCACACCCTCGTATACCTCAATACCCGCTAGCGAAAGCGCAGGCGTATCTTGGATAGTTTGCGCCAGCTCTAGAACTTCTTGAGGTGAACGACAACCACAACGGCCACCCGGCACACCAAATTCGATCAGTACTTTTAGCGTCTGCTTTGTATTAGAGAAATATTGGTTAAGTTGCTGCACGTTTATCGATGAATCCACACAACAATAGAAATCGACATCAAACTCGCGAATAAGTTGTTCGATGATCGCCATGTTGGTTTTGCCCACCAATTGGTTAGCTATGATGATGCGTTTCGCACCCGCCATAGCGGCAATTTCGGCCTGTGCAGGCGTCGCGACGGTAATACCCCAAGCGCCATTTTCTAGCTGTTGGCGGAAAAAATCAGGTGTCATGGAGGTTTTGCCGTGTGGCGATAATTTAACCTGATGATGATCGGCGAATGATTGCATCCAATTTAGGTTATTGGTTAAGGCTGATTGCTTGATAACCGCAATCGGTAGCGAAACATCTTCATCAATCAGTCGATAAACACCGTTCTCAGATTGTGATACCGCTCTCCCTTTTTGGCCTTTTTCAGTCAAGATAAAACCTTCTTTTTGATACTTTCTAACATTTTCGAGTGCAGGGTTATTTTTCATTACTGATTCCTAACATGATGTAAGTTGTTGTTTTGTTGTGTATAAATTTATCATTCTTATTGTTTGTGATAGAAACTATCACACAATTTAAAATATTATGTGTGTTTTGTCACTGAAAACAATCGGCCAAATTTTTAAGATAGCTCCATCAACACAGTGGATTGAGAGAGTGAAAAATGTTGTTCGATACGATAATTAAAAATGTAGAGGTGTTTGATGGCACCGGCGAACAATCGTTTTGTGCCGATGTAGCAATCCGAGATGGAAAAATCGCCGAAATTGGTCAAATCGATCATGAAGATTGTGGTCAATTGGTTGAGGGAGCAGGCTTAGCATTGGCTCCTGGTTTTATCGATGTACACACACATGACGATACCAATGTAATTCGTTACCCAGATTGCCTGCCTAAGATCAGCCAAGGTGTCACAACCGTGATTGTTGGTAACTGTGGTATCAGCGCATCACCAACCGTTTTGGCTGGCGATCCACCTGACCCAATGAATCTTTTAGGCGCACAAGCTGACTTTAAATACCCAACTTTCACCGCGTATGCACAAGCAGTAGAGCAAGCTCAACCGGCGGTAAACGTCGCAGCGTTAGTTGGCCATACCACATTGCGTAACCAAGTGATGGACGACTTGCAACGCACTGCAAGCGAAGACGAAATTGCAGCGATGCAAACCAACCTTGATTTGGCGATGGAACAAGGCGCATTAGGTTTGAGCTCGGGTTTGGCTTACGCCAGCGCTAAACAAGCGAATGCCAACGAAGTGATGCAGTTAGCGAAAGTGCTTTCTAGTCACGGCGGCATCTATACCACGCATATGCGTACCGAATTTGAAGAGATCTTAAGCGCGATGGAAGAAGCGTTTGAGACAGGACAATACGCGAAAGTGCCCGTTGTTATCTCTCACCTTAAATGTGCAGGTGCGGGCAACTGGGGCAGAACCGTTGAAGTACTTGATTTGATGGACAAGGTTTCAGAACACCAAGATGTGTCTTGTGACTGCTACCCATACTCAGCGAGCTCTTCGACACTGGATTTGAAACAGGTGACAGACGATTTCGACATCTTCATCACTTGGTCTAAAGCAAAGCCAGAACATGCCGGAAAAACGCTTAAGCAAATTGCTGATGAGATGAATCTACCGTTGATGGATGCGGCGAAAGCACTTCAACCAGCAGGTGCGGTTTATCACTGTATGGATGAGAACGACGTAAAGCGCGTATTGAAATACAAGCTGACCATGGTCGGTTCTGATGGTTTACCAAATGACCCGCATCCACACCCAAGACTGTGGGGCACCTTTCCGAAAGTGCTAGGTCACTATTGCCGAGACGAAAAACTGTTCTCGTTGCCAGAAGCGATTCACAAGATGACCGGAATGTCGGCAGAGCGTTACAACTTAGCGGGCCGAGGCGAAGTTCGCTGCGGTGCATTTGCCGATTTAGTTTTATTTGATCCAAAGAATATTAAAGACACAGCAACATTTGAAAATCCTATTTCAGTTGCTGAGGGAATAGAAAGTGTATTTGTAAATGGTGAGTTAACTTACCAGCAAGGAAAAGTAAGAAATAATCGTTCAGGCGTTTTTATTTACCGAAACTAGAATTTTAATTATTTATTAAATTCAGATGATTATAAAAACGGCGAATTAATTTAAATATATTGGAATAGAAACTGTTTTATCTATAAAGCCAATGTTATCTATTAATCCAATATTATCTATAAATAAGTGGAGTTAAAAAATGACTATTAAACGTTACGGTGTTGAAGGCGGTACAGGTACAGGCGGACAACATTTACCATTTGCACGTGCAACTGAAGCTGGTGGTTTCCTATACGTTTCTGGCCAGACACCGATGACAGATGGTGAAGTGGTTGAGGGTGGCATTGTTGACCAGTCTCGCCTAGCGATCCAAAACTGTGTCGATATCATGACTGAAGCTGGCTACGGCCTAGAAGACGTAATGCACGTAAAGGTTGTGCTAACGGATTCTCGTTACTTCCAATCTTTTAATAAGGTATTCAAAGAGTTCTTCGGTGCTAACCCACCGGCTCGTATCTGCATGGTTTGCGACTTAGTTGTAGACGTGAAGGTTGAAGTAGATGTGACTTGTTACCGCGCCGATCGCGGATAGTAATAACCTAATCACAATTACCTACTTAGAGAGTATTAGGGGGTAGTCATCCCTGTTATTATCCTTTAATACTCTCACCCTACATTTATAAAAATTACTTTAATTAAAAAAGATAAAATCAATAAAGTAATTATATGAAATATAAAATGAATGAATCATAAATAAAGTTCAAGAATGAACTCAATATTTCACTGAGAGGTGTCAAATGAACAGCACACTTTTTCTTACAGGCTTCGGCGTGTACGTATGTTTTTTAATTTGGTTAGGCTGGTTTGTCTCGCGTAATCAAAAATCTGGCGAAGATTTCTTATTAGGTGGCCGTGGCCTACCTATGTTCTTAGTACTTGGTACAACAGTAGCGACGATGGTCGGTACGGGTTCAAGTATGGGTGCGGTTGGCTTCGGCTACGCAAATGGCTGGGCAGGTGCTCTGTACGGCATTGGTGGTGCGATAGGCATCCTATTACTTGCACTTTGGTTTGCTCCGGTTCGTAAATTGAACTTCATGACCATGAGTGAAGAGCTGGCTTACTATGTTGGCGCTAACCGCATCGTGAAAAACGTTGTAGGTGTATTGATTTTTGTCGCTTCAATTGGTTGGTTAGGTGCTCACATTCTAGGTGGCGGCATGTACTTAGCGTGGATTGCAGACATCGATCTCAACCTAGCGAAAATCATTATTGCTGCAGCATTCACTATTTACGTGGTGATCGGTGGTTACACTGCGGTTGTGTGGACCGATACCATTCAAGCTATCATCCTTTTTGCTGGCTTCATCTTGATGGCGGTAATGTCAGTCGATTACATCGGCGGCATGGATAACCTTTACGCTGCGATGGACCCTGCTGCTACAAGCTTTTTAGCAATCGATAAACTGGGTCTTCTGCCTGCTGTTTCTCTGGCTGTGGTTATTGGTGTAGGTGTACTGGCGACGCCTTCATTCCGTCAACGTATCTACTCGGGTAAAGACGTATCAACGGTTCGCCGCTCATTTGTTGCATCGGGTGTGTTGTACCTTTTCTTCTCAATCATCCCTGCAATCATCGGTATGGCAGCACATGCCATTGACCCATCATTGGATAACGCGAACTACTCGTTCCCTTATGTTGCTGCAACGGTTCTTCCGGTTGGCGTTGGCATGATTGTTCTTATCGCGGGCCTTTCTGCAACCATGTCGAGCGCAAGTTCAGATGCGATAGCTGGTGTTTCTATCTTACTTCGTGATGTTTACGTGATGTTCACTGGCCGTGTACCAAACAAAGAGTCAATGGTGAACTATTCTCGCTTGGCACTGATTGTGGTGATTGGTTTTGCACTGTTGTTCGCACTAACGTCAAACGACATCATTGGCTACATCACGAAAACGATTTCAACCGTAATGTCGGGCATGTTTGTGTGCGGTATGTTGGGTCGATTCTGGAAACGTTACAACTGGCAGGGTGCGCTTGCTACGCTAGCGGGTGCATCTGTGGCTTCATTTGTCGTCATGCTAAATGCAGACTACACGGCTTTCTGGGGCAACCCTGTGATTCCTTCTTGTCTAGTGGCTCTAACGGCAGGTGTACTGGTAAGCCTATGTACTCCGGCTAATCAAGTAACACCAGAAATGGCGAAAGCAATTCTTGATGACGAGCGCGCTCTGATGGAAATGGAATTGTCAGACTCAGGTGTGCTTGAAGAAGAAGCGGCACCTCAACGTCCTGCAAATCAAACAAGCTAATCTCAACGCTCCACAGCAAGTTAGTACAACAAAGTTAGTACAACACGTTGTGGAGTGATTTAGCTAGCTCGGGCTCTGCTTCTCGGTAGGGCCTTCTTCCCCATTTATCTCTCTATTTTAGGATCTGCTATGCCTGCATCTTCTAACTTCAATATTGCTTTTTTTGGCGAGTGCATGGTCGAAATCAGCGGCTCTCCATTAACCAAAAAGTTCGGCGGTGACACGCTCAATACCGCGCTTTACCTTTCTCGCTTAACCCAACATCAAAACCTCTCTGTTCATTACGCGACTGGTCTTGGTAGCGATGAACTGTCTCAAAATATGATTGATAACTGGCAGCTAGAGGGTATTCAAACCAATTTCGTTGAACGCATTGCGAACAAGCTGCCTGGACTCTACATGGTCGAAACCGATGAAACGGGCGAGCGACACTTTCACTACTGGCGCAACGATGCGGCAGTAAAATCTTACTTTCAAATCGATAACTTAAACAAGCAAGCCGACAACCTGAATAAGCTTGAAATCGCTCTGACAGAGAAGCAAGTCGACGCGGTTTACATCAGCGGTATAAGTATCGCGATCTTGGATGACGCCTCTCGCGAGCGTTTATTCAAAGCCATTAGCGTGTTCTCAAACCAAGGCGGCAAGGTGGTTTTTGATAACAACTATCGCCCGCAACTTTGGAGCACCGAACAAGCTCAACATTGGTACGCCAAGTTACTGCCGCTGGTGGACATCGCCTTGATTACCGAAGACGACGATCTGCTTGTCTGGGGGAACTCAGAGAGCGTTCAACAACGCTGCCTTCGTTTGGGGTGCCAAGAGATCGTCATCAAACGTGGCTGCGAGCCATGCAAGATTGTTCAAGCTGAACAGGGCAACATTGTTGAGAATTATGTTTCAGCGACGCGTGTTTCTAACGTGGTCGACACCTGCGCGGCGGGCGATTCATTCGCCGCGGGTTATTTAGCTGCGCGTCTTACTGGCGAGAGCGCCACCGACGCAGCCGAACTTGGCCACCAACTGGCTTCCATCGTTATTCAATACTCTGGCGCAATCATCCCCGTGAGCGCTATGAGCCAACTGATTAAAAAATAAAATAAAAAGCGGAATTATTATGTCTCAAGAAATGATCAACAAACTTAAGCAATTCAAAGTTATCCCTGTTATCCAAATCAACAAGGTTGAACACGCGATTCCACTGGCAAAAGTGTTGGTAGAAAATGGCCTACCAGTTGCTGAAGTCACATTCCGCACTGAAGCGGCAGCAGACGCGATTCGTGCGATGCGCGATGCGTATCCAGAAATGTGTATCGGTGTTGGCACAGTATTAACGCCAGCGCAGATCGACCTTGCGAAAGAGTCGGGCAGCGAATTCATCGTAGCTCCGGGTCTGAACCCAAACACCGTAAAACGCTGCCAAGAAATCGGCATGCCAATCGTTCCGGGCGTAAATAACCCAAGCCAAGTAGAGCAAGCGCTAGAGCTTGGCCTTAACTTCTTGAAGTTCTTCCCTGCAGAAGCGTCTGGCGGCATCAACATGGTGAAATCTCTGTTAGCGCCATACGTTGATGTGTCTTTAATGCCAACGGGAGGTATCGGCAAGCACAACGTGAATGACTACCTAGCCGTGGAACGCGTGGTGTGCTGTGGCGGTACTTGGATGGTATCTCCGAAGATGATCGAGAATGAACAGTGGGACGAGATCGCGGCATTGGTTCGTGAAGCAGTCGCTCTTGTTAACGAGCAATAAGTTTTTGACCTAACGATAAGCTTGAAGCTCGCAACAATTTTTTTTAACTAGTGAGAACAAGCTTTCGAATCAGAGATAACGAGCAACAGCAGTGGCTGATGGTTCTGTTTTGTGAATCGCCTCCGATAAACAAAACAGAACAGAACCATATTTATATAGGAAAACTAATAATGAAAAAAACTATATTATCCCTATTGATTTCAGGTTCAGTAGTGTCCCCAATGGCGTTAGCAATGGCTCCAAATACCGATCTAAATTTAATGCCGTACCCACAAACGGTCGAGCTGAAAGCTGGGCAAGTTAAGGTCGACGGTAACTTCAAGGTTTACATCAAAGGCTTTAATTCTGATCGCGTTGAGTACACGGCGAAACGCTTTATTGATCGCCTTGAGCGTCAGACGGGTGTGCCGATTCTAAATTGGCAGGTTGGTAGTGCAGACGAAGCGAACCTGATCATTGATATCGACGCGGCGCCAAAGTCTGAAGTGCAGAACATCGACTCTGTAGAGTCCTACAAAATTACCACTCAGGGTGAACAAATCACGCTGAGCTCTCCAAGCCCATACGGCACGATTCACGGCATCGAAACCCTTTTACAGCTCGTTGAAACCACAGCGACTGGCTACCATATTCCTGCCGTTACGATAGTCGATGAGCCTCGCTTCCGCTGGCGTGGTGTTTCTTACGATACTTCACGTCACTTCATTGAATTCGATGTGCTGATTCGTCAGTTAGATGCGATGGCGTCGGCGAAGATGAACGTATTCCATTGGCACTTCTGGGACGACCAAGGCATTCGAATTCAAACCGAATCATGGCCGCGTCTGTGGTCTGAAACCGCTGATGGTAATTACTACACCAAAGACCAAGTTCGCTACTTAGTGGAATACGCCCGTAATCTTGGTATCCGTGTTATCCCTGAGGTCTCTCTTCCGGGTCACTCTTCTGCAGTTGCTCACGCTTACCCGCGTTTGATGTCGGGCGGTGAAGGGCAAAACTACGAGCAAGAAAGAGGGTGGGGCGTGTTTGAACCGCTCATGGACCCACTGAACCCAGAAGTCTATGAGATGCTTGGTGATGTGTTTGATGAAGTGACCGAGCTGTTCCCTGATGAGTACTTCCACATTGGTGGCGATGAGCCGAATTATGCACAGTGGAAAAACAGCGAAAAGCACCAACAGTTCATTGAAGAGAACAATATCGATGGCGAGCGTGGTCTGCAGTCTTACCTCAATGTAAAAGTTGAGAAGATGCTCGAAGAGCGCGGTAAGAAGATGACCGGTTGGGATGAGATTTGGCATAAAGACCTGCCGACTTCGATCGTGATTCAAAGCTGGCAAGGGCACGACAGTATTGGTCGTGCGGCGAAAGAGGGCTACCCAGGTATTCTTTCTACGGGTTATTACCTAGATCAACCTCAGCCGACTAGCTACCACTATCGCAATGACCCAATGCCAAGTGGCATCACTGTTGACGATAAGCTGCACAGTGGCGAAAAGTTCGTGACGTATCAATGGGAGAAGCCACGTTCAAAAGGCGGCCCACGTAAGGGAACACTGACTATCATTGAAGCGAAAGACGGGACTTTCCGCGCATTCAGTGATTACAACGGCAAGTCTCGCGAAGAGATCTTCATCCTTGACTATGTGCCGGGCAAAACCTTTGTTGGCCACTTCGATAACTTCATGTCGTACACCGAATTCAACCTAAACCTGAATCCAAAGGGTTTTGCTGAAGGCAGTTACCAACTGGTCGGCAATGTACGTTGGCCAACCACAGGTGAAGTGATTGCGAGCAGTGATGTTGAAGGCAGCGTGATTCCTGAACCAAATGGTGGTTACCCTGCAGAATTAACCGACAAAGAAAAAGAGCTGATCTTAGGTGGTGAGATCACCATGTGGCTAGAGAACAAAGATAGCCTCACAGTAGAAAACTACCTATGGCCGCGCAGTTATGCCATTGCAGAGCGTTTCTGGTCTGATGCGGAATTGACTGACGAGCGCAGCATGTACAAACGTATGAAAGCGATGGATACATGGTCTGAAGTGTCTGTTGGACTTCGTCATCATGCGGATGCTGACATGTTGTTAAAACGCATTGCGAAAGGCCAAGATATTCACGACCTGCGCGTGCTTGCGAAGTACACTGAGCCAGCACAATATTATGCACGTAACTGGGAAAAGTGGAATTCGACTGAACCTAAGGGCACTTTATACAGCCAATACGAGCGTCTAAATCGCTTTGTTGATGCACTGCCAGTCGAAAGCTACGCCGTGTATGAGATGCAAGATTTGGTCAACGAAGTCGCGACGGGTAATCAACAAGCGCTTGAGCAACTTGCCCAGCATTATCAACAAGCAAAAGCGGCTGCACTCGCTGCTAAAATTGTCTTCGCAGGTAATGTGTCTTCGGTAGAGACTGTGATTGTCGCCGAGAAAACCGCGGAAGTCGCAGACTTGGCGTTAACCTTGATTGCTAAAGCACAAGCGGGTGAAAAAATTCGAGCATCAGATACGAATGCCTACCAAGCGATACTGTCTGATTCAGCGAAGATCTATGATGAATCTATCATCGCGATTGTTCGTCCGACAGAGCTTTTGTTGAAGCAGTTAGCTGAGTAAGCCGTTAACGGATTAGCGAATAAGTCACACGCCAATAAGTGAATCAAAACCGCCCTCTATGGGCGGTTTTTTAGTTTTAGCTTCTCAATTGAGTGTAATTTCTCGCCCAATATAAGCGACTACTCACTAACACTACTCTGTAGCGTTAACGTGAATGTCAGGCAGAAGCTTCCAAGACCAAACTTTTGGTGTCGTCAGTTGGTTCGTGGACAAATAACGACGAGTTAAGCTTTGCAGTAAACGCGTGCTTCTCGTGGTGTATAAATACCAAAAGTCACGGCTGCTAGTAAACCATTCACGAATGTCTCTTGAACTTCAACTTTAGCAACGTTGTCGATACCGCTACATACTTTAGCTGCATCAATTTGCTTTTTCTGCGCTAGACCGTTGATGAAAAAGTGGTGTGACTTTTCAGTTGTTGGTGCTGTTGCTTCGCTCTCTTGAGGGGCCATTACGAAAGTTTGTTGAGCGCAACCTGTTGCTACAAGTGATAGTGCCGCGATGATCATTAATTTTTTCATGTGTATCTCCAGAGATAAAATTCAACTCACGTTAGTTAGGGTGAACGATTGTTGTCTGCTTTGAAGGAGATATCTAGCTCCCCTTCGGTTGATGTTGAACATTATTCCAGAGATGATTGGTCGTTACTGTATGGGTTTGTCAGTCGAATCGTTACACAGTGGAAAGGCTATAGTGAATACGGCGCCCTTTAAAGTATTGCTTTGTGCGACTTGTACTGTTGCACCGTGTTGAACACAGATCTTCTTGACGATAGAAAGCCCTAGACCATGGCCACTCTTGGCTTTGTTACGCGCTTTATCTCCAACATAAAAAGGTTCGAATAGGCGAGAACGGTGCTCTTTTGCTACGCCGTCACCGTCGTCATGCACGGCTATTTGTAGCATATCGTGGTGCACGCTTGCTTCTATCGAAATTTGTGAGCGTGCGAATTTCATCGCGTTACGTACTAGGTTATCTAACGCGCGATTGAGCAGCGTATCATCTGCTAATATCAAATGAGGTTGTTCTGGTAGTGATAGATCAATACTAAACTCAGTCTCTTTGTTCCAACGGCTCATTGCATGATCGAGAAAGTCTCTTATCTCTAATGGCTGTAGTAAGTTATCTAGATCACAACTGTCGAGTTTTGCGTAATATAGTAGCTCATCGACCATTTTTTCCATCTCTTCTGTGTCTTCAACAATGCTCTCGATAGTATCTTGCTGTTCTTTGTTGAGTAGCGTGTCTTTGAGCATTTCAGCCTGCCATTGAATTCTGAATATTGGAGTTCGCAGTTCATGAGCTACCGCATTGGTAAGTGAACGATTACTCTCGATTAAGCTATGGATTCGGTCGGCCATCAGATTAAAGGATTTATTCAGAGTTCCAATTGCACTGCCGCCTGATGTTTCAGCTCGTGAAGAGAGGTCGCCTTCAGAGAAGCGTAATGTTGCATTTTCAAGCTTCTTAACTCTGCGGAAAATAATCAACAGATGACCCAGGCCATATACGATGAAGCTCGCGATAAAGAATACCCAAATAAGGTCATCTTCGAGCTCTATTTTTTGTCGAACGAGCGTGTCGTCGTTGGGCTGGTAATGGTAGATGTTTTCACTGTTAGCTAAGCGAAACCATAACTCCCGATAGTCGTCGTGAAAAATAAACACGTTGGGGTTAGCAGTAAAGAATTCAGAAACTGGAGTCGGTACTTCATCATTCGATTTGAATGTGACGAGGGTATTACGGGAGGTGTCAACAAACTGGTTTATGGCTTGATGGGCGGCTTCGAGACCCTGATTATTCGCTATGTTTTCTAGGAGCTGTTGATGGGCCGTTGCTTCGTAATCTTGCAATATATATTCATAGTCGGTATTGAGCTGATAGACACAAATTTCGTAGGCGAGAAGACCAACAATAAAGCAAGTTAACAGCCCTAGTAGGGACTCCAAATAGATACGTCGCATAATCGCTCTCTTTCATTGCGCCCTTACTGAGCGCGGTTAATGCCAGGCGGTCGAAACAAATAAGTAGCCTTTCCCGCGAATGGTCTGAATTTTTTCTGCTGGTGTTTTGTCATCGCCAAGTATCTTACGTAAACGCACCACTTTGTTGTCAATCGTTCGGTCGATCCCGTCGTACTCGATCCCACGCAGCGTTTGAGTTAAATAATCACGTGACAGTGGAGTATCAGGGTTGGATGCTAACAGCCAAAGTAGGTCAAATTCACTGTCTGTCAGTGATAAAACTACATCTGAAAGCTCGCACTTTTTATAGGTGTTTTTCAGCGTAAGTTGACCAAACTGAAGGCTACTTGAATCATCAACCAGAGGTGTATTGGTTTCTTGACGGCGTAATAGTGACCGGACCCTTGCCAGTAGAACTCTTGGTTTGATTGGCTTGGTGACATAGTCATCAGCACCTGTCTCTAAACCTGCAACGTGATCAAAATCATCATCGCTGGCGGTGAGCATTAAAATTTTACCCTTAAAGAGCGTACGAGTCTGTCGGCAAATTGTCAGCCCATCGGTTACAGGAAGCATTAAATCCAACAACACGATATCAGGTTGATCGTCAAGGATGGTTTGCACAGCATCACTGCCATCGTCTAACGCGGTGACCTCAAAGTCTTGTGCTACAAAGTAATCCTTTAGCATTTGCTGAAGTTTTAAATCGTCTTCAACGATGATCATTTTAGGTTTTGTCATTCCGTTATCAGCCTTGTTGTGCGTTTAATTTATTGAAATTACGTGAGTGCGTTTAATTTTGGCAGCTCCTACTGTTGCATATTCATCACAAATGCGTCACGAAGAAATTCCTGATGTGAATGATTAAACACTTTCCATGCTAGTTCAATGCCGATTTGTAATTTTTGCTTGGGTTTTTCAGTAGGTTAGAGGTGGTGTTTTAGTCTGTTAGCGAAGAAGGCCGGAAATGAGAGCTCTAATGTCGAGTTTTTAGTTTAATAACAGAAGAGCCAGCCATGAAGCATCTTTTTAAAGAGGTTTCATGGCTGGTTGGAACTTAATTGGATTTTAACTCAAAAATTAAGGCCTACGGTTTGAACCTAAGCATGCGTATTTATGAGTTCCGAGTTATGATTTTTGGCAAACAGAACAAAATCGTCTAGTGGCATTGGTTTTGCGAAATAGAAGCCTTGTACTTCGTGACATCCTGCGCGGCCTAAAAATTCAAGTTGCTCTTTTTCTTCAATGCCTTCAGCAAGTACATTGAGTGAGAGTTCGGTTGCTAGCTTACAAATCATGCTCAAGATAGCTTGGTCATCGGTGTTGCTAAGTAAGTCCTTTACAAACTCTCGATCTATTTTCAGTCGATCTATAGGGAGTAGCTTCAAATAGCTAAGAGATGAATAACCAGTACCGAAATCATCTAACGCTATTTCAATGTTTAACTTCTTTAAGTCATTCAATACGGCCACGACCTTCGACACATCACCCAACATGGCACTTTCTGTTATTTCTAATTCCAATAAACTCGGAGAAAGGCCAGTCTTTTCTAAGGTTAGTTGTGTCAGATCTAAAATGTTCTGTTCCGAAAACTGAATGCTCGAAATATTAACGGCAACCTTTACACCAGCAAGCGCTTTATGATTCTGCCACTGTTGGCAATCAGTGGTAGCTTGTTCGAAAATATGAGCCCCCATTGGAATGATTAAATGGGATTGCTCTGCCAGTTCTATAAAAAGGTCAGGCCTTACGAGGTCTCCATTTGGTTTTTTCCAACGCATGAGCGCTTCGGCACCAATGATACGATTGGTCTTTAAGCAAAATTGAGGTTGGTAATAAGGAATAAATTCTCTGTTTTCAATCGCATTGTTTATCTCTTTGATTAACGTTATACGTCTCAACGCAGCATTCGACAGTTCAGGTTGATGCTTAACCGTAATGTCATCGCCTTTTTCCTTGGATACATATAGAGCGATGTTCGCTTGAATGAGCATTTCAGAACTGCTTTGTGCGCCATTTGAACTGCAGGTTGCACCAAGGTTAGCCACTAGTTTTATCTTGTTCTCATCAATGATAATTTCATTTGAAACCACATCAATCAACATAGCAAAAAAAGCATCCGAACCTTGATCGCCATTGTGTTCTTTCGCAGGCACTGCGATACAGAACTTATTTTCATCCAATCGAGCTAGGTTAAAATCAACCATGGTTGTGCATGCGGATAAGCGGTTGGCTAGATGAAGTAAGATTGTGTCCCCAGCTTTATAGCCGAGTGTATTGTTGATATCTCTAAAACGTTTAATATCAATGATTAACACGGTGATGCGTTCATTTTTTTCTTTGTGTTTATTGAGCAACTCATCAAGCGATCGCAAAAACCCAAGACGGTTCGGCAACTTAGTGAGCGAATCATAGTACGCCAGTGTTTCGATTTCTTTTGTTAATGCTCTGCGTTGCTGTTCTTTATCATAAAGGCTAGAAAAAGCACTTTGTAGTTCCGTTATCTCGTAATATTTTGCTGGTGGTAAAGACGCACTTTCTTCTTTGCCTTGTGCCAATAAACTAAGAGAGCGAGTGATGTTTTTTAACGGAGTCGATACTCGACGAGCGATGGCAAAGTTAATAAACATCACCGTCATAAAGCTGATTATGCTAATAGACATCAAAGATTGATTGATCATCTTTCCATATTTTAACCATTCATCTACAACTGTATTTACCTCGAGAATCCCTCGTACATCGTTGAGTTCCCAATCGTGTTTAGGAGAGTCGGGGTGGCTATTGTGGCAGTTTACACAAGTTTGGTTATAGAGGCGGTCTGCCCGAGCGACGCGTACTCGGGTTCTGTCTTGCTCTTGTACAAACTCGACGTAGAACTCATCTGGTTTCTTGTTAATCGCTACCCACGCCCGTTGTTGAAATTCGTCAAAAAGCCTACCTTGACGGTTTTTAAAAGGGTAAGGGCTGGTAAACGAGGTCGTGATGGTGAGATCTTTATCAGATTTATCAAGCATTTCGATTAAGAAGGTAGCAGGAACCGGAATACTGTTCTCTAAGGATTGGTGCTGGGCTGTCGCCACGAGTTCTTGACTATCAACAACTTTCTGTACGACATTTGATGAGTAATAGTTACGAATACTATGAAATGTAGTCACGTAGTTCTTTGCATTTTCAACCGACACTTTTTGAACGAAATCTTCAAGGATAACGGTCGATATTAAAGAGAATAGTAAAATACAAGCAAGTGCTATTCCTATGATTGGATAAATAATGGTCCAAGATAGTGAACGCTTCATTGTCTACCTTTATTGATATTTTTAATTGCCTGACACTACTGAAGTGGCTTTCCATGTGGCTTGTTGATGATTTGTTAGCATTATATATAATTTTAGAGTGGCTGAATGTAAGCTCGTGTAACTGGTCTTATGAGTTGGTTTGCACTCTGAAGTGAGTGTTTTTAGCAAGGAAGGGGGGGCGAGGATATAGATGAAATACATTCCATTACATAGTTACGACAGATAATTTAATTGTTAACCAATAGAATTTCTCCAATCAAAATTTTGGGGAATAATGGTATGAAGTACTATCGAAATACGTTGCTAGCGTTACCTTTGGCTCTCTTGGCTGGCTGTAATTCAAGTTCAAACGCGGGACAATCAACCACCATTTCGCAAAAGGAACCGAAGGCTGACTACGTATTTTCTTCAGCTAAACTTGGTGAATTGTATCAAGAGAGGCAAGAGCTCCAAGAAGAGGCTATGAAGCTCTCTTACGATGGTATTTTGTATGAAAAAATTCAGTTTGCTGAAGACATTAGTGATAAGCAAAAAGTGATTAGGCTTTTGGATGGCTTAGGTCAAAGTGTTGATCTGTACTTTCCTGAAGCTGGGTTTGATAGTTGTGGTATTTATACAGAGAGCAAGGGCTTGGATCTATTTGATTGTGATGCAGCACAACGCTTTACTTCTAGTGATACTACGTCAATAAAAGCAATGACGAAGGATAAAAAAGTCTCCGTTAATCTTGAATACCAAAACGAGTTGTCGCAATACGTGACGAGCCTAGGTTCGACGATTCTGAGTAAATCCAAAAATGGTAATAAAGTCACCATTACCACATCGTTTGCCTTCAACGCTTTTTACCGCGATGTACTCAACGAGACTGGTGATCCGCACCAGCAGTTTTGGACACTGAGTTAAGTGAGTACAATCACTAATGA